>NZ_SMLD01000030.1:0-71679 GCF_004352805.1 Nonomuraea mesophila | reverse complement strand
GTGGTGGGGCCGGTGGTGGGCCCGGCCGCGTGGCCGGTGGACGGGGCCGCCGCGACGACCAGGCCGGTGAGCGCGATGAGGGACGTCAATCCGCGTACGAGCCGTCTCATGACATCAAGGGCCTTCCATCTCGGGGAGTGTTGATGACAACGTTGACATGTCAACGTTGACATCGGCTTGGCATGCATCATCGGCGTTGCCCTGTGAAACGTCAATGCCTCACCCGCGCAACCGCACCGGCGTGCCGCGCGGCCGGAAAAACGAAAGGCGCGCGCCGGAGGGCGGCCGCTACACTGGCCGCATGTCTACGCCCCGGACCTCTTAGCCAGGACACCCGCCTTCGCAGCACCCGTGTGTCCTTGAGCTACTCCGGAGCGTCATCCAATGATCACCGTCCGTGGTGTCGACGTGCGCGTCGGCGCCCGCCTCCTCCTGTCGGGCATCACCGCCCACGTCGCCCCCGGCGACCGCATCGGACTGGTCGGCCGCAACGGCGCGGGCAAGACCACCCTCATGAAGATCCTCGCCGGGCAGGCACAGCCCGCGGCCGGCGCCGTCACCCGCACGGGGCCGGTCGTCCACCTCCCGCAGGACCCGGCCGCCGCCGACCCCGGCATCTCCGTCCTCAGCCGCATCCTGTCCGTACGCGGGCTCGACCAGGCCGTACGCGCCCTGCGCGCCGCCGAGAGCGCCCTGGCCGAGTCCGCGGACGAACGGGCGATGGCCCGCTACGCCCGCGCGGAGGCCGAGTTCCAGGCCCGCGGCGGCTACGCGGCGGAGGCCGAGGCCGCCAGGGTCGCCGCCGGGCTCGGCCTGCCCGACCGGGCACTCGCCCAGCCGCTCGGCGCCCTGTCCGGCGGGCAGCGCCGCCGGGTCGAGCTGGCCCGCGTGCTCTTCGCCGAGCAGGGCGTCCTGCTGCTCGACGAGCCGACCAACCACCTGGACGCCGACTCGGTCTCGTGGCTGCGCACCTACCTGTCCGGCTGTTCCGGCGGCCTGGCCCTGATCAGCCACGACACCGGGCTGCTGGCCGACGTGGCCAACCGGATCTGGCACGCGGACGGCGACCGCGCCGCGCTCGACGTGCACAACACCGGCTGGCACACCTACCTGGCCGACCGCGAGGCCGACGACCGGCGCAGGGCACGCCTGCGGGCCGCCGCCGAACGCAAGGCCGCCGCGCTGCACGCCCAGGCCGGGCGCATGCGCGCCAGGTCGGCCACCGCCGTGCGGGCCAGGGACATGTCCCGCCGCGCCGACCGCATGCTCGCCCAGACGCAGCCCGTACGCCGCGAGGAGAAGGTGGCCCGCATCCGGCTGCCCGAGCCCGCTCCGTGCGGCCGGATGCCGCTCGGCGCGATCAGCCTGACCAAGTCGTACGGCACGCTGCCCGTGCTGTCGGGGATCGACCTGGCCATCGACCGGGGGAGCAGGCTCGTGGTGCTGGGGTTCAACGGCGCCGGCAAGACCACGCTGCTGAGGCTGCTGGCCGGGCACGAACGTCCCGACTCCGGCCGGGTGGTGCCCGGCCACGGACTGCGGCTCGGCTATTTCGCCCAGGAGCACGACACCCTGGACCCGGCGCACACCGTCGGGCAACACCTGGCCGGCGTCGCCCCGCACCTGAGCGGCGGCGAGGCGCGGACGGTGCTCGGGTCCTTCCTGTTCGGCGGCGACGACGTGGACAAACCGGTCGGAGTGCTGTCGGGAGGGGAGAAGACCCGGCTGGCGCTGGCCGGGCTGGTCAGCTCGCGGGCCAACGTGCTGCTGCTCGACGAGCCGACCAACAACCTCGACCCGGCGTCCAAGGCGGAGGTGCTGGCGGCGGTCGGGGCCTACCGCGGAGCCGTGGTCATGGTCACGCACGATCCCGATGCCGTCGAGGCGCTGCGGCCCGACCGGGTGCTGCTCCTGCCCGACGGGGCCGAGGACCTGTGGAACTCCACGTACGCCGACCTGGTCGCGCTCCGGTAGCCCGCGACCAGATCAACGACCGGCCCGCACGCCGGCGGCCGGTGTGCGGGTCAGTTCCAGGCGGCGGTGCCGGCGTTGTGGACCCGGGTCAGCGTGCCCAGGAGGCCGCCGGGCGGGTCGCTGAACTGGAACCGTTTGTCGAGCCCGGTCACCTTGAGCAGCCGGGCCAGGCGGGACTGGACGCCGCTCAGCACGAGGCGGCCGCCCGCGGCCTCGGTGGTGTTGGCGGCCGAGATCAGCGCGCCGAGGCCCGAGGAGTCGCAGAAGCCGACCTCGCGCAGGTCGGCGATGATGAACGGCGGCGTGCGGCGGGACATCGCCTGCAGCAGGCCGCGGCGGAACTCGGCCGCCGACGTCATGTCGAGGTCGCCCGTCACCGTCAGGACGGCGGCTCCATCGCGCTGGGTGACGACGCAGGTGAACCCGGTCCGGTCTTCGCTCCCCATGCCGATCCTCCGCTCCCAGCATCCGCACCGTCCCCGCCCGGGACGTGCGGCGATCGGGGTCGCCTCCATGATTGCACAGTGCAACGGACCCGGGAAGTCATGGACATGGCGCAACGATCCACCTTCAACGCTGCGTATGCCGCAGAAGAGGGCGGACCTGCAGGTGGCGGGCGCTCTGACCGCTGTTGGCGGCGCCGGCGCCGACTGCGCTAGCGTATGGCTCGGAGTGCCGCGGGCCAGGTCGGCGCGTCAGGCCGGGCGACTCGACGGAGGCTCCACCATGAACGACAGCGGCAGCGGCGTGGGCGGTCCACGCGGGCGGGAGAGCGGATGACGCCGCGCCGCCCGGCGGTGCCGGGGCGCGGCCGGCACCCGGCCGTCGTGATCGTCGCCGGCTTCGGGCTGGCGGTGCTGGCCGGCACGCTGCTGCTCGCCACCCCGCCGGCCACCGCGGACGGTGAGCCCACCGACTGGTTGACCGCGCTGTTCACCGCCACCTCCGCGGTCTGCGTCACCGGCTTGGTCGTGGTGGACACGCCCACGCACTGGTCGGTGTTCGGCGAGGTGGTCATCGCGCTGCTCATCCAGATCGGCGGGCTCGGCATCATGACGCTGGCCACCCTCATCATGGTCATCGTCTCCGGCCGGGTCGGGCTGCGCGCGCGGCTGTCCGCGCAGCTGGAGACGAAGTCCGTGGTGGCCGCCGACCTGCGCCAGGTGCTGCGCAGGGTGGTGCTGTTCAGCCTGGTGTGCGAGGCGGCCGTGGCCGCCGTGCTCACCGCCCGTTTCGCCATCGCGTACGACGAGCCGCCGGGCCGGGCGGCCTACCTGGGCCTCTTCCACGCGGTGTCGGCGTTCAACAACGCCGGTTTCGCCCTGTGGCCGGACAACCTGATGCGGTTCGTGGCCGATCCGTGGATCTGCCTGACCGTCGCCGCGGCCGTGATCGTCGGCGGGCTCGGCTACCCGGTCGTCTTCGACCTGCTGCGCCACTGGCGGCGCCCCAGCCGCTGGTCCCTGCTGACCCGGGTCACCGTCGGGATCAGCGTCCTGCTGATCGGGGCGGCCGTGCCCGCGTTCCTCGCGGCCGAGTGGCGCAACCCCGGCACGATGGGCCCGCTGGACGACTCCGCCAAGCTGCTGTCGGCCTTCTTCGCCGCGGTCATGCCGCGTTCGGGCGGGTTCAACACCCTCGACATCGGCCAGATGAACCCGTCGTCGTGGCTGGTCACCGACGTGCTGATGTTCATCGGCGGCGGCAGCGCGGGCACCGCGGGCGGCATCAAGGTCACCACGTTCGGTTTCCTGCTGTTCATGGTCTGGGCCGAGCTGCGCGGAGAGACCCAGGTCAACATCGGTCACCGCCGGCTGCCCGCGGCCAGCCAGCGTCAGGCGCTGTCCATCAGCCTGCTGGGCGTCTTCCTGGTCACCTTCTCGGCCCTGCTGATGCTCACGATCACCTCCCACGGCCTCGACCGGGTGCTGTTCGAGGTGATCTCGGCGTTCGCCACCAACGGGCTGTCCACCGGCATCACCGCAAGCACCTCGACGGCCGGGCACGTGCTGCTCAGCCTGCTGATGTTCGTCGGCCGCATCGGGCCCCTCACGCTGGGCTCGGCGCTCGCGCTGAAACACCGCACCCGCCGCTACGAGCTTCCCGAGGAGCGCGTGATCGTCGGCTGAACCGCCGGGTCACATCGAGGACGACGGCAGCGTACGGTGCGGGCCCCAGGAGTCGGCGATGCGGTTGGCCACGACGTAGATGAGGTTGACCGTCACGATCGCCGGGGCGATCACCCCCACGAAGCCGGCGAACTCCCGCTCGAACGCCACCGCCAGGATCACCGCCGTGATGCCGTTCTGCTGCGCCAGGCCGAGGTGCACGCGGTCGGTGAGGGGCAGCCCGTGGGTGAGCACCAGCGCCGCCAGCATCTGCGCCGCGAACGCGGCCAGCCCGAGCAGGATGCCCTTCATCAGGCTCGCCCCGCCGACCAGCAGCAGCCCCATCAGGAACGCCGAGAGCGCGAAGGCCGCGGTCACCGCCCGCGACAACCACCGCGAGTCGGGCATCCGCAGGTAGAGGCCGGCGGTGGCCACGCCGAGCATGAGGGAACTCCAGGCCGCGGAGAGGATCGCGGTGGCCGCCGCCAGGTAGCTGAGCAGCGGCGGCGCGCTCCTGATCAACCGCCAGACGCCGTACGCGGCGGCGGCGAACAGCGCGTTGAGCCCCAGGTCGGCCAGGTAGGAGAGGGTGAGCCCGCCCTCGGCGGGCCTGGTGAGCGACACGGCGTAGAAGGCGAGGATCACCGTGACGGGGTCGTCGAAGGAGGACCACGCCCCGAGAATGGTCTTGGCCCGTGCTGATAACCGGTTGTCGGCCATCACCGCGGCGACCGACAGCGGGTCGATCTGGGCCACCGCGATCGCGAGGATCATCGAGCGCGGGTCGCCGGTGACGACGTACATCACGCCGGCGATGAAGGCCGCCTTCAGCAGCACGCCGACCGTCACCGCCAGCAGGATCAGCCTGCCGTGCTGGCGGGCCTCGGTGCGGTCGATGCCGTGGGTGCTGCCGTACAGACCGATCGCCAGCAACAGGCTGCTCAGCAGTAAGTACGGACCCGAGTCCTCCAGGCCCGTGATGTCGCCGAGGTCGGCCGCCACCCAGCCGAGACCGACGAGGAGAAGCAGGAACGCGATCTTTACCAACGTGTCACTCCCTCGGCGGGCACTCCCGCGGGCCGGCTCCTCCGAAAGGGTTCATATCACCGCGCCGGGCCGGACACCAGACGGGTGAGGGAATTACCGCGGCTCCTGGCTGGTGTCGGCGATCAGCGGTTCCAGGACGAGCCCCGGATTCTCGCGCATGATGGTGCGCATCCGCCACTGGTCGGTGAACAGCGCGAGCATCGCCTGGTCACGGCCGCGCTCCAGCACCTCGGCGCCGCGCCGGCCGGCCAGCAGCGGTATGGAGGCGGCGTCGGTGCGCCTGGCCAGGGTGTAGTCGAGCCGGTCGAGGCTGATCTGCGCGCCGAACTCGGCGGACAGGCGGTGCTGCACCACCTCGAACTGCATCGGCCCGACCGCCGCCAGCACCGGCGCCTGGTCGCCGCGCAGGTCGGAGCGGAGCACCTGGATGACGCCCTCGGCGTCGAGCTGGTCGATGCCGCGCCGGAACTGCTTGGCCTTGCTGGAGTCGCGGGCGCGGGCGACGGCGAAGTGCTCGGGCGCGAAGCTGGGGATCGGCGGGAAGCTCACCGCGGACCCCTCGTAGAGAGTGTCGCCGGGCCGCAGCGCGCTCGCGTTGACCAGGCCGACCACGTCGCCGGGGTAGGCCTCGTCCAGAGTGGTGCGCTCCTGGCCGAACACGCTCTGCGCGTATTTGGTGGCGAACGGCCGCCCGGTCGCCGCGTGGGTGAGGACCATGCCGCGCTCGAACCGGCCCGAGCAGACCCGTACGAACGCGATGCGGTCGCGGTGGGCCCGGTCCATGTTGGCCTGCACCTTGAACACCAGCCCGGAGAACGGCGCGTCCAGCGGGCGCACGGCGCCGGCGACGTCGGGCCGGGCGGCCGGCGGGGGAGCCAGCTCGACCATGGCGTCCAGCAGCCGGGCCACCCCGAAGTTGGGCAGGGCGGCGCCGAACAGCACCGGGGTGGACTCGTGGGCCTCGAACGACTTCTGGTCGTGGTCGGCGCCGATGGCCGACAGCAGCGAGACCTCCTCGCCCGCCCGCTCCCAGTCGTGCCCCAGCTCGGCGTGGGCCTGCTCGGGGGTCAGCTCGTCCTCCTGCGCCCTGGTGGCCCCGCCCGGGGTGCGGGTGTAGCGGACGGCACGCCCCGTGACCCGGTCGATCACGCCGTGGAAGTGGCCGGCGGTGCCGAGCGGCCAGGTGACGGGGGTGGGCCGCAGGCCGGTGCGCTCCTCGATCTCGTCGAGCAGTTCCAGGGCTTCGCGGCCGGGACGGTCCCACTTGTTGACGAAGGTGATGACGGGGATGCGGCGATGGCGGCACACCTGGAACAACTTCATCGTCTGCGGCTCCATGCCCTTGGCCGCGTCGATCAGCATCACCGCGCAGTCGACGGCGGCCAGCACCCGGTAGGTGTCCTCCGAGAAGTCGGCGTGGCCGGGGGTGTCGACGAGGTTGAACACGTGGCCCCGGTAGTCGAAGCGGAGCGCCGCCGAGGTGATCGAGATGCCGCGCGAACGTTCCAGATCCATCCAGTCGGAGGTGACGCCGCGCCGGCCGGCCTTGCCGTGGACCGCTCCCGCCGCGCTGATGGCGGAGGCGTGCAGCGCCAGCGCCTCGGTCATCGTGGACTTGCCCGCGTCCGGATGGCTGATGACGGCGAACGTCCGGCGGCGGTGGCCTTCCTCCGTGATGTCGGTCATCGTCCTATCTTGCCGGGTGACGGCCCATGGCCGTGACGGGTGTCATGCGGGACGGCGGTGTCGGGCGTGTCCGCGCCCTGGTGACGTGATCTTGTGGCGATCATTCATTCTGTGCTGAACCGGAGGTCGTTTCTCGCGATGGGGCTGGCATCCGGCCTGCCGTCCCTGGTGCCGTCCGCCGCTTTCGGTGATCCGTTCACCTTGGGGGTGGCCAGCGGCGACCCCGAACCGGGCGGCTTCGTGGCCTGGACCCGTCTGGCCCCGCAGCCGCTGGCCGAGGACGGGTTCGGCGGCATGCCCGCGGATCCCGTACCGGTGCACTGGCAGGTCTCGAGCGACCCGGCGGGCCGGAACGTGGTGCGCCACGGCGTGTACGTGGCCACCCGGGCATGGGCGCACAGCGTGCACGTCGAGGTGACCGGCCTGCGGCCGGGACGGGAGTACTGGTACAGGTTCAAGGCCGGCCCCTACGTCTCGCCGGCCGGGCGGGCGCTGACCGCGCCCGTGCCCGGCACGATGCCCCGGTCGCTGCGCGTGGCCGTCTGCTCGTGCGCCAACTACCAGCACGGGCACTTCACCGCGTACGCCAGGATGGCGCGCGAGCGGCCCGACCTCATCGTGCACCTCGGCGACTACATCTACGAGCAGGGCACCGACCACGTGACGCTGCCCGGCGGCAACGTCCGGGCGCACGAGGGGCCCGAGGCCGTCACCCTGGCCGGCTACCGCCGCCGGCACGCGCTCTACAAGACCGACCCCGACCTGCGCGAAGCCCACGCCGCCGCGCCGTGGGCGGCCATCCTTGACGACCACGAGGTGGTCAACAACTGGACCAGCCTGATCCCCGTCGAGCGCCGCGAGGCCGCCTTCCGCGCCTACTACGAGCACATGCCCCTGCGCTCGCCCGCGCGGCCGGGCCGCACCGCCGTACAGCTCTACCGGCGTCTGCGCTGGGGGAAACTCGCCACGCTGCACATGCTGGACACCCGCCAGTACCGCGACCCGCACCTGTGCGGCGCGGGCTACAACTCGTGCCCGACGCCGGCCGACCCCGCTCGTACGATGATCGGCCTGGACCAGGAGAACTGGCTGCTGCGGGGGTTCCGGCGCTCCCAGGCCCGGTGGGAGCTCGTCGGCCAGCAGGTCTTCTTCGGCCAGCGCGACCGCGACCCCGGGCCGGGCCGCCTGGTCAGGCAGGACGCCTGGGACGGCTACACCGGCAGCAGACAGCGCGTCACCGAAGGCTGGATCAAGGCCGGCGTGCGCAACGTCGTCGTGCTCACCGGCGACGTGCACGCGCACTGGGCGGGCGACCTCGTCCTCGACTACGACGATCCCGGATCGCGTCCCGTCGGGGCCGAGCTCGCGGTCACCTCCATCGCCAGCGGCGGGGACGGCCACGACGACGACCCGGCCACGGACCCGATGCTGGCCGCCAACCCCCACCTGAAGTTCCACCTGCGCCGCAGGGGCTACCTCATGGTCCTGGTCACGCCCGGAGCGCTCAGCGCCGACTTCATGACCGTCCCCTACGTCAGCAGGCCGGGAGCCTCGGCGCTGACCGCCGCCACCTTCACGCTGGCCGACCTCGTCGACGGGCTGCACCGCCAGGCGTGACGGAGCCCTGGCGACGCGCTTCGGGCCCGGCATCACCGCAGGTCATCGCTATAATGGCGGAGGTGAATCCCGTTGCCTGGGACGAGCCGGACGCCCCGGCGATCGTCATGACCGACGCCGACGGCAGGGTGATCGGCTGGTCGGAAGCCGCGGAGAAGCTGCTCGGCTACCACGCCGACGAGGTCCTGCACCGCTCCAGCGACGCCTTCATGGAGCCCGGCGACCGCACGGCGCGCGGCCGGGAACCACGCTGGTCCGGGCTCGTCACGGCCCGCCACCGCGCGGGCGGCGCGATCCTCCTCCACGTCGAGGGCGTCCGCCTGCGCACCGCGGAGCGGCGCGAGAGCTGGCTCCTGACCCTGACCCCGGACGGGCAGCAGGTGCTGGAGCCGATCCTCAGCCGCGCCCCCGTGGCCATCGGCGTGTGGGACACCGGCCTGCGGTGCGTCTGGCTCAACGAGACGGCCCGGCGCCTGAGCGACGTCTTCCCCTTCTTCCGGCTCGGCAGCCGGCCCGAGGTGCGCGCGGCCGGCTTCGACGCGGAGGCCACGGCGGGGGCGATGCGGCGGGTGCTCGAGGACGGCACGCCGGTGCTCGACCGCGAGTCGCGCCGGACCTCGGAGAACGGGCTCACCGACCACGTCCTGTCGACCTCGTTCTACCGCCTCGACGGCGCCGACGGCCGGCCACTGGGCGTGTGCGCGTTCGCCGTCGACACGAGCCACAGCCGGGCACGCGACCGGCTGGCCCTGCTCGGCGAGGCCAGCATCAGGATCGGCAGCACCCTCGACGTCATGAGGACCGCGCAGGAACTGGCGGAGCTGGCCGTGCCGCGCCTGGCCGACTACGTCACGGTCGACGTGTCCGAGCGGGTCCTGCCCGACGACGGGTCCATGCGCCGCCTGGGCGCCACCGAGGTGAGCGTCCCCAAGTTCCACCGCGCGGGCGTGGCCTCGATCCACCGCGAGCTCCCCGAATCGCTCTGGCGGCGGGGCGAGGTGGTCTACGTCCCTCCGTCGTCCCCCTTCACCGCCGTCCTGTCCACCGGCCGGTCCCACTTCGAGCCCGTGATGGACACCTCGTCCGGCACCTGGCTCGACGTCGACCCCGACCGGGCGCGGGTCATCCACGACACCGGGATGCACAGCCTGATCATCGTCCCGCTCAAGGCCAGGGGCGACATCCTGGGCGTCGCCGTGTTCGTCCGCACGGACAACTCCTCGCCGTTCGGCAAGGACGACCTGGAACTCGCCGAGATGCTGGCCGCGCGCGCCGCGCTGAGCCTGGACAACGCCCGCCAGTACACCCGCGAACGCACCGCCGCCCTGGCCCTGCAGCGCGACCTCCTGCCGCGCAACCTCTCCGGCGCGGGCGCCGTCGACGTGGCCTGGCGCTACCTGCCCTCCGACGTCATCGGCACCGTCGGAGGCGACTGGTTCGACGTGGTCCCGCTGGGCGACGGCCGGGTCGCCCTGGTGGTCGGCGACGTGACCGGCCACGGCATCAACGCCGCGGCGACGATGGGACGGCTGCGCACGGCCGTGCGCACGCTCTCGTACCAGGGGCTGCCGCCCGACGAGGTGCTCGCGCTCCTGGACCGCATGGTCGTACGCCTGGCGGAGGAGGACGCGGGCGCGGGCGACGAACCCCTCGACACCACGGGTGCCACCTGCGTGTACGCGGTCTACGACCCGCTCACCCGGCGCTGCGCCATGTCCGTGGCCGGACACCCGCCGCCCGCGATCGTGCACCCGTCGGGCGAGGTGACCTTCGCCTACGTGCCCGGCGGCACCCCGGTCGGCCTGGGGCTGGGCTCGTACGAATGCGTCGAGATCGAGCTCGCCGAGGGCAGCCTGATCGCCCTCTACACGGACGGCCTGGTCGAGCGGCGCGGGGCCGACATCGACGCGGGCCTGCACCGCCTCAGCACCGTCCTGGCCGCGCCCGGCCTGGCGCCCGAGGACCTGTGCGACCAGGTGATCGGCACGATGGTGGACGGCACGCCCTCCGAGGACGACATCGCCCTCCTCATCGCCCGCACCCGCACCGCCGCCCCGGCGCGAAGCTGACGTCCGCGGGGTTTCCCGGACGCCCGCCGCGGCCTATCGTGTGCCGCATGCCCGACGCCATCTTCGAACATCCGCGCCTGGCCGCGATCTACGACGACCTCGACCCCGACCGCGGCGACCTCGACGTGTACGCCGCCATCGCCGGCGAACTCGGCGCGCGGAGCGTGCTCGACGTCGGATGCGGTACGGGGACGTTCGCGCTGCTGCTGGCCGGCAACGGCATCGAGGTGACCGGCGTCGACCCCGCCGGCGGCTCGCTCGACGTCGCCCGGGCCAAACCCGGCGCCGGGCGGGTGCGCTGGATCCACGGTGACGCGACGGGCCTGCCCGCCCTGCGGGCCGACCTGGCGACCATGACAGGGAACGCCGCCCAGGCGATCGCGGCGCCGGACGACTGGTCGGGGACGCTGCGGGGTGTCCACGACGCGCTGCGGCCCGGCGGGCACCTCGTGTTCGAGACCCGCGATCCGGCCAGGCGCGCGTGGCTGGGGTGGAACCGTGCGGAGACGTACCAGAGGGCCGACCTCGAGGGCGTCGGCGTCGTCGAGACCTGGACCGACCTGGTCGACGTCAGCGGGCCGCTGGTGACGTTCCGGGGCACGTGGGTGTTCGCGGCGGACGGCGCGGTGCTGACGTCGGACTCGACGCTGCGTTTCCGCGAGCGGGACGAGGTCGAGGCGGATCTGGCCGGGCACGGATACACGGTGAAGGAGGTCCGCGGGGCGCCCGACCGGCCGGGGCGGGAGTTCGTGTTCTTCGCTCAGCGGCCCGAGGCGTGAGCCGGGATCACGGCTCTTCCTCCTCCTCCTCTTCCGGTGCTTCGGTCACGATCTTGGCTGCTATCGCGTACTCGACGCGGACCGCACGGTAGGTCTCGCCCTCGGCGACACGCTCGGGCAAGCCGGTACGGCGGCTGCCCGACCCCGACCGGTGGGCCGGCTCGCCGGAGAACGTGACCGCCACCTCTGGCGCCTCCTCGAAGCTCACGCTGTCGGCGCTCACCGTCGCGGCGAAGACGATATCCGCAGCCCCGACGAGCCCCTCCCCGGGCCGCCGATCGGGCGGTCCATTGGGTCGTCGGTCGTGCCGTTCACTGCGTCGTTCGTTGGGTCGTTGGTCGGGTGGTTGGTCGGGTGGTTCGCCGGGTGGTTGGTCGTGCCGTTCACTGAGCCGGCCGTTGGGCGGTTCGCCGGGCCGTCTACCGGGGCGTTCGTCGCCCATGTCGGGTTCGCCTTCTCCTTGCCCGTTACCTTTTGTGACGGTTGCCCGGTGCCAGTTTGCGCAGCCGCCGCACGCCTGCGCGCCCTGCGGCTCTGCCCAGCTCTCGCAGGGCGGGGCCGAGCGTCGTCGGCGCCTGCCCCCGCGGCTCGCGGCCGGACGGCTTCCCGCCCCGCTCCCGGTGGCCCTTCCGCGGTTCTGCTTCGTCTCGTGCGGCGTTGCCGCCCTTGGCCTCGCCTCCCGCCCGGCGGGCCTCCCGTTCGTCTCGGGTAGCGCTGTCCCCCTTCGCCCTGACTCCCGCCCGACGGCCCTCCCGTTCGTCTCGTGCGGTGCTGTCGCTTCTCGGCTCCGCTCCGGCCTGGCGGCCCTTCTGTTCCTGGGACTGTGGCTCTTTGCGCCGGGGCGAGCCGGCCTGGGTTTCCTCGCCGGGATGTGCGTCCGGCGTTGAAGGGCCGGTGGGTTCCGCGTTCGCCGGGGTGGCGGGTGCGGCCTGCCCGGCGGCGGCCGTGGTGTCTCGCACCGCGCCACCGGCAGCGCCCGCCGACTGCTCCACGGTGCCCTGCAACGTTGTGCTCGTACGCTCGCCGACGCCGCCGGCGGCTTGGCCCGCGCCCGTGCCCACGTCTCCGACAGCTTGTCCTGCGCCTGCGCCGACGTCTCCTGCGGCTTGTCCTGCGCCCGCACCCACGTCGCCCACGGCCTGGCCGGCGCCCGTGCCGACCTCGCCCACGGCTTGTCCTGCGCCTGCGCCGACGTCTCCGACGGCTTGTCCTGCGCCCGAGCCCACGTCGCTGACCGCGCGGCCCGCGCCTGCGCCGACGTCGCCCACGGCCTGTCTCGCGCCTGCGCCGACGTCGCCCACGGCCTGTCTCGCGCCCGCCCCGACGTCGCCCACGGCCTGGCCGGCGCCGGAGCCGACGTCGCGGACGGCGGATCCCAATCCCCGGGTGATGTTCTCGATCAGCTGGGGGTTGTCGTCGATCGTTTGCAGGACGTCCCTGATGATCATGGCGACGTTGTCGAGCCGTACCTTGAGCAGCGCCTGCGCCTCGACGCCCACGATGTCGAGGTTGACCCGGCCCAGGGCGACATCCGCCCCGACGTGCAGGTGCAGCAGGTCGAGCACGTCCGCGTCCAGGGACACGCGCGCCCGCAGGTCCTCCACCTCGAGCTTGATCTCGTCGACCTTGACGATGGGTACGTCGAGGTACACGTCCGGGTCCGCGGCGCCGCCTGGCGGGTTCGCCTCCGGCGGTGCCGGGCGGCGTTCGGCCGATTCGGGCAGGTTATCGGACATGTCTTCCCTTCGGGTGGCTTGTCGCAGCCCTATGGCTCACTGCCCGATGCGCCGCAAAAGGGACATATGTATGTATAAAACCGGGTAAAGCATGCCCAGCTGGGAATTCTGGTTCTCCAATTGCTGAGGACATAGGGGCGAATGCCCCACGCCGTTCTGGCCGAGTCCACAGGACGCATGTTGCCGCGGTCCACCACCCGACGCACCCGAACTTTCCCTTATAGCGCGGTGACCCTGGGACCGGTCCCAGGGTCACCGCGCTATCTTGCTTCGCCTCAACCTGCACACAACAGAAAAGGTGGCTGACGTGGCCCTGCTGACCTCCATCAGAGCCCACATGCGGCAACTGCAGCACCCTCGGAAGTTCCGGATCCACGCCGCCGCGTGTCCGGCGGACGTGCTTGCGGCGTTCGAACGGCTCGCAGCCGACGAGCTCGGTACGACCTGCAGCGGGCGGACGTGGAGCGGCTCACCGAGCCGTTCGTCGTGCGGTCGGTGAACCTGTGCAAGAAGGCGCTGGAGGAACGCGGGCTCGGCGCGGCCGACATCGAGAAGGTCCTGCTGGTCGGCGGCCCCACCCTGTCTCCCTACCTGCGGGAACGGCTCGCCGACCCCGTCGAGGGGCTCGGAATTCCGCTCGATCACAGCAGGGACCCGATCACGGCCGTCGCCACGGGCGCCGCCGTCTTCGCCGGGACGCAGCGTCTGGACAGCATGAAGCCGTTGCACGTGCCGGCCGCCGGCGAGTACGCCGTCGACCTGGCCTATGAGCCGATGGGGCCGGAGACCGAGCCGCTGATCGGCGGCCGGGTGTCGGGGGCGGACACCGAGGGGTTCGCGATCCAGCTGGTCAACCCCGAGGCGCAGCCGCCCTGGTGGAGCGGGAAGATCGTGCTCGACCCCGACGGGACGTTCACCACCACGCTCTGGGCCGAGCGCGGGCGTGCCAACACGTTCCACATCGAGCTCACCGACGCCGCGGGGACGCGCCGGAAGGTCACTCCCGACCGGCTCACCTACCGCGTCGGCACCGTCGACTCCCAGCCGGTGCTGACCAACTCGATCGGTGCCGGGCTGGAGAACAACGAGTACAGCGAGCTGGTCAGGCGGGGCACCCGGCTGCCGGCGCGGCGCAGCCACCGGCTGTGGACCACGGCCGCGCTCAGCAGGAGCAAGAACGAGGGCTGCATCAGGATTCCCATCCTGGAGGGTGAGCACCCGCGCGCCGACCGCAACCGGGGGATCGGCCGGTTGCAGATCGCTCCGGGCCAGGTCACCCGCGACGTGCCGGCGGGCAGTGAGGTGGAGTTCTCCATGGTGATCGACCCGTCGAGGCTGGTCGTCGTCCGGGCCTACATCCCCCTGCTCGACGAGGAGTTCGAGCAGGTCGCCAACCTCCGTACGGAGACGGCCCCCACGTACGACGAGCTGGCGGGCAGGATCCGCGCGGAGAAGCACCGCCTGAGCGAGGCCCGCACCCAGGCCGCCGACCTCGGCGACGCGCGGGCCCAGGCGCTGCTCGCCACGATCGACGCGGAGGCGACGGTCGCGGACGTCGAGGCGCTGGCCGACGCGGCACGTGCCGATCCGGACGCGGCGACGGCCTGCGGCCCGCCGGGCACATGAACCAGCAGAGGCGGCCACCCGGTCCGGTCTGCTGCCATGATGGGACGGTGGTAAAGGGCAAGATCGTGTTAACGGCGGTGATCGGCGCGTCGGTCCTCACCGGATGCGCCGCGGAGAACCACCCGTCGCGGGCGCAGCCGGGCGACTGCCTGGAGGCGGTCGGGGAGAGGAAGAAGACCACCGATTTCCGGATCGTCGGCTGTGCCGCGCCGGAGGCGGCGTACCGGGTGGCCATGCGTCTCAAGCGCGGCGAGCGGTCGTGCGGGAGCACCACCTACGGCTACGCGAGCAGCGGATACGTCAGGGGCGGCGGCTGGCATCTGTGCCTGACGCTGAACGCCGAGGTGGGCGACTGTTTCCATCAGGAGATCGGCTTCCCCACCGGCAAGGCGACCAAGACGGCGTGCGGGCCGTCGGCGACGTACAAGATCGTCAAGCGGGTCGACGGGACCGCCGACAAGGAGCTGTGCGGCGAGGACGCCGCCTACCCCGTGCGCAACGACCTGGACCGCCCGATCTACCTGGTCTACCCCGATCCGCCGCTCACGATCTGCACCGACCGCGTGTGACCGGGCCCGCCATTCAGCGGGCGGGCACCGCCCGGTGAACGTCCGGCCAGATCTTGCCTTCCGCTCGCTAGTGGTCAATAGTTGGGCAATATCGGTCAGGTTCGGTCGTTACAACGACCGGAACTGAGCGGGCCCGGGTGCCGCCCGGTCGCCGTCACCCCCAGAACGCCCCGAGGTGACCATGAGACGCACGGCCGCTGCGCTCGTCCTGCTCGCGGTGCTCGCCGCGCCGAACGCCCTCGACCCCGCCCCGGCGGCCGCGGCGCCCGCGCCCCCGCCGGTCTACCCGGAGGTCGGCAGGGGCACGGACGTCCTCGACCACCGCTCGCTGCTGACCGGCCTCGCCGAGCCGGAGTGGTACGAGGCCAACATCCCCTTCCTCGACGTGCCCGACCAGCAGATCCAGGACGTCTACTACTACCGCTGGAGCACCTTCAAGCGGCACATCCGCTACACCGACTCCGCGACCGGCCACATCATCACCGAGTTCCACAACGCCCCCGGATATGCCGCGCCGCTCGGCGGCATCGTCGCCGCCGCGGGCCACCACGTGTACGAGGGCCGCTGGCTGCGCGACCGCCGCCCCATCGACGACTACCTCACGTACTGGCTGCAAGGCCCCGGCGCCGGGCCCAAGCCGAAGGAGGACTTCGTCAACGAGGACACCGACGACTGGGCCCACCAGTACGCGTGGTGGGCGGCCGACGCCGCGTACCAGCGCTACCTCGTCACCGGCGACGCCTCCTTCGTCGAGAACCTGCTGCCCGACCTGGTCCGCCAGTACGACAAGTGGGGCGGCCAGTACGACGAGCGGCTCGGGCTCTACTGGTCGGTGCCGGTGTGGGACGCGATGGAGTACACCGCCTCCGCCTACGAGACCGACCCCGGCGACCCCTACCACGGCGGCGCGGGCTACCGGCCGACGCTCAACGCCTACCAGTACGGCGACGCCAGGGCCATCGCGGCGATCGCCGGGATGCGCGGCGACCGGGCGCTGGCCGAGACGTTCGGGCGGCGGGCCGACGCGCTGCGCGACGCCCTGCACCGCCACCTGTGGGACGAGGAGCGGGGGTTCTTCTACCACAAGGCCCGCGCCGACCTGGACCCGGAGCAGAAGCTGGTCTCCACCAGGGAGCAGATCGGGTTCGTGCCGTGGGCGTTCGGCATGGCCAGGCCCGGCACCGAGCGGGCGTGGGAGCAACTGCTCGACCCGCAGGGGTTCGCCGCGCCGTACGGGCCGACCACCGCCGAGCGGCGCAGCCCGCTGTTCATGAAGGACGCGCTGAGCGGCTGCTGCCGGTGGAACGGGCCGAGCTGGCCGTACTCGACCTCGACCACGCTGACCGCGCTGGCCAACCTGCTCAACGAACGCGACCAGGGAGTGGTCAGCGCCGCCGACTACTACCGGCTGCTGCGCGGCTACGCGCTCACCCAGTACAAGGACGGCCGCCCGTACGTCGCCGAGGCCCACCACCCCGACGAGCCGCGCTGGATCTACGACGGCCAGGGCCACAGCGAGCACTACAACCACTCCACCTTCAACGACCTGGTGATCAGCGGCCTCATCGGGCTGCGTCCCCAGGCCGGCGGCAAGGTCGTGGTCAACCCGCTGGTCCCCGCCGCGTGGACCCACTTCGCGCTGGAGAACGTGCCCTACCACGGGCACAACGTGACCGTCCTGTGGGACCACGACGGCACCAGGTACGGCCAGGGCAAGGGCCTGCGCCTGTACGTGGACGGCAGGCTCGCGGCCGCGCGGCCCGGGCTGGGGGAGCTGGCCGCCCGCGTACCGGCCGCGAAGCAGGACCGTGCCGCGCGTCCCGTCAACGACGCCGCGAACCCGCACGGCACCGGCCACCCCAAACCGTTCGCCTCCTACACGGGCGGCCTCGACGACGTGTGGGACGCCGTGGACGGGCGCGTCTTCTACGACGACATCCCGCACAGCAGGTGGACGAACCACCGCTCGCCGAACGCCCAGGACCATCTCGGCGTCGACTTCGGCGTGCCGACCCGGGTGAGCGACGTGCGCTTCCACACCTACGACGACGGGGGCGAGGTGCGGGCGCCGGCGTCGTACCGGCTGGAGTTCCTGGACGGCGGGACGTGGCGCGAGGTGCCCGGCCAGACGCGCACGCCGGAGCGCCCCGCCGGCGCGACGCTGAACCGGGTGACGTTCCCCGAACTGACCACGACCGCGATCCGGCTGGTGTTCGTGCCGCGGCCGGGCGGGTACGTGGGCGTCACCGAGTTGCAGGCGTGGACGCCCGCCTCCGGCGACACCACCCTCGACGTGTCCGTCACCGAGCAGGGCACACCCGCGGCCGTCACCACGACGTTCGCCAACCACGGCCGCAGGCCGGCCACGCGGGTGAAGGTGCGGCTGGCCGTGCCGCCCGGCTGGTCCGCCGAACCGCGCGGCCGGACGGAAACGCCCGTGGTGCGGCCCGGCGGCGCGTTCACGGTGCGCTGGCGGGTGTCGCCGCCTGCGGGCGGCGGCCCGCGCCCCGACGTGCACCCGGTGCGCGCCTTCGCCGCCCACGACGGGAACCAGCGGGCGGTGAGCGCGTACGCGCACGTGGAACGGCCCCTCGACCCGGCCGCGTACGCGCACGTCGAGGTGGAGGACACGTTCGCCACCGACACCTCCGCCGGCTACACCGTGCACCGGCCGGAGGACGGCGAGGCCGAGCCGGAGATCACGGCGGGGGACGGCAGGTTCGCGGGCAGTGGCGAGCGGCCGTACTTCGGCCTGGTCGCGGGACCGGCCGGTCCGTCGTCGGCCGACGCGATCAGCATCGTGACGGCCGGGACCTTCGCCGGCACAGGCAGCGCCGAGGACAGCCTGTTCGTCGGCTGGGTCAAGGACCGGGAGACCTACGTGACCGCGTGGTACAACCACACCCGCAAGCAGTCCGGCCTCAACGTACGGGTCGGCGGCCGGTTCCTCGACACGCCCGGCGACGCCCCGCTGACCCTGGCGCCGGGCGACCGGTTCGCGCTGGTGCTGTCCGGTGACACCATCACCTCCTTCGCCCGGACGGCGGGACCGGACGGCGCGGCCGGCGAGTGGCGGCGGCTGCGCACCGCCTCGATCGGCGACACGCTGGCCACCCCGCAGGCCCGCGAGGGTTTCCGCCACGGCTTCGGCCTGCGCGGCACGTCCGGCACGATCGCCATCACGGGCCTGGAAGGCCGCAGCGGCTGAGCCAGGGAGCGGGTCAGGTCTGCGTCGCGGGTGCGGCCACCTCGCGCATGCGCTCGAAGTTGGCCACGTACCTCGCGTACACGGCCCGGTTGTTCAGGCGCAGCAGCACCTCGTCGTTGCGGCGCAGCGACGTCTCGTTGTAGTTGTGGCTGCCCGTGAACACCCGGCGGGCGTGGCGGTCCCCGTCGTAGGTGCCCTCGACGAGCAGGTATTTCGAGTGCACGCGGCCGGGCAGCGCGCTCCCGTCGCCGAGGGCGCGCAGCTCGACGCGCGGCTCGGCCAGCAACAGCTCCTTGACCTCGTCGTCCATGATCCCGTAGACGATCCGTACGGTGCAGCCCTGCGCCGCCAGGCCACGGAGCCGCTGGGGGACGGCGACGCGGTAGGTGTCCCACTCCGACATCCCGACCCTGATCGTCGTCCCGCCCCGGCAGGACACCTTGCCGAGGTGGTCGACGATGGGGTCGCCGTCCGCCTTGGGGAAGAAGTGCGCCCGCACCGAGCCCCCGGGCCCGCCGGTCTGGACGACGCGGTAGTAGTCGAGGTTCTTGCGCTCGGCGGCCAGGTCGGCGAAGTAGCCGGCGTAGGCGGCGTACAGGCGCCGGTTGCCGGGCAGGACGACC
Source organism: Nonomuraea mesophila (assembly GCF_004352805.1). Taxonomy (NCBI): domain Bacteria; kingdom Bacillati; phylum Actinomycetota; class Actinomycetes; order Streptosporangiales; family Streptosporangiaceae; genus Nonomuraea; species Nonomuraea mesophila. The sequence continues at coordinate 52,637 of NZ_SMLD01000030.1, read as the reverse complement.
GCGTTGTTCCAGTACGTCGTGGAGTTGAGGTCGGTGAGGTTGGCCGACGACTGCACCACCACGTCGGAGGCGTGGCCGGTGCGGGAGAACAGGTAGAACTTGTTGTGCTGGCCCTTGTTGCCGATGCACGCGGCGGTGCCGCCGGAGGGCGGCCCGGTGCACACGTGCAGCCAGGAGCGCGCGGAGGTGTCCGTGCCGAGGGCCGCCGCCAGTTGCCCCGCGACGGCCGCGCCGCGCTGGTCGCCGTCGAGGACGACCTGCACGTCCACGTCGCGCTGATGCGCCTTGATGAGCTCGCCGGCGAACTCCGTGCCCGCGGCGCCCGACATGACGAAGTGGGCGACCTGGATGCGGGCGCCCGCGGGCGTCTGCCGGACCAGGCCGCACAGCTTGCGTACGAGCGCCGCCCCGTCCCCGCTCACCGGGTCGTTGAAGACGGCCTCCGTCCGCACCGGCGTGGCGGGTGCGTCCGCGCAGGTGCTCGCGGAGGCGGCGGCGGGGCCCGCGCCCGCGAGCGCGCCCGAGAGTGCGGCGGTGGCCAGCAGGGCGCCGGTGGCGAGCGTGGGCAGGAACGTGCCAGGCATGGATCACTCCTTCATGAGGCGCCGCCGTCGGGCGCCGTCGTCGTGGGGGGCGGCAGTGCTCCGGGGAAGTGGCAGGCGACCGGGTGACCCATGTCGCGTTCGGCCGGCGCCGGCTCCTCGTCGCGGCACCGATCCTCGGCCCGCCAGCAGCGCGTACGGAAACGGCAGCCTGTCGGCGGGCTCAACGGTGAGGGAACATCTCCGGTCAGGACGATCTCGTCGCTGTCGCCGGCCCGCCAGTCGTCCAGGCTGGGCGCCGCCGACAGCAGCGCCTGCGTGTACGGGTGGGCCGGGTTGCGGTAGATGTCCTCCTTGGAGCCGGTCTCGACGATCTTGCCCAGGTACATCACCGCCACCCGGTCGCACAGGTGCCGGACGACGCCCAGGTCGTGCGAGATGAACAGGTACGACACGCCCAGGTCGCGCTGCAACTCCTGCAGCAGGTTGAGGATCTGCGCCCGTACCGAGACGTCGAGCGCGGACACGGCCTCGTCGCAGACGATCAGCCGGGGCCGCACGGCCAGTGCCCTGGCGATGCTGATGCGCTGGCGCTGCCCGCCCGAGAACTGGTGGGGATAGCGGCCGGCGTGCTCGGAGCGCAGGCCCACCCGCTCCAGCAGGGCGTTCACCTCGTCGTCCCACCGCTCGCGCGGCACCAGCCCCGGGTGGATGCGCCAGGCCTCCTTGATGAGGGCGGCCACGGTCATGCGCGGGTTCAGCGAGGCGTACGGGTCCTGGAAGACGATCTGGATGTCCCGGCGCAGCCTGCGCAGCTCCTTGGCGGGCAGGGCGCCGAGGTCGCGGCCGTCGAACAGGACCTTGCCGGCGGACGGGCGCACCAGGCCGACGATGGTCCGCGCGATCGTGGACTTGCCGCACCCGGACTCGCCGACCAGGCCGACGGTCTCGCCCGCGTGGACGGTCAGGCTCACGCCGGCCACGGCCCGCACCTCGCCTCCCGGCCGGCCGATCCCCGGCCGCAGGCGGTAGCTCGTCACCAGGTCGGACAGCTCCAGCAGAGGCTCAGTCCCGGCCATGCGCGATCACCTCCTCCGCGAAGTGGCAGGCACTGGCCCGCCGGGCGCGGAGCTCGCGGAGCTCGCGCGGGGCGGGGTCGTCGGTGCGGCAGACGTCCCTGGCGAACGGGCAGCGCGGGTGGAAGGCGCAGCCGGCGGGCCGTGCGGCCAGGTCGGGCGGCCGGCCCTCGATCGCCTCCAGCCGGGCGCCGAGGTCGCGCGGGTCGGGCACCGCCCGCATCAGGCCCAGCGTGTACGGGTGGGCGGGCCGCTCGTACACCTCGGCCACGGTGCCGGTCTCGACGATGCGGCCCGCGTACATGACGGCCACCCGGTCGGCCGCCCGCGCGACCACGCCGAGGTCGTGGCTGATGAGGATCATGCCGAGCCGCTCGGCCCGCTGCCGCTGCCGCAGCAGCCGCAGGATCTGCGCCTGCACGGTCACGTCCAGCGCGGTGGTGGGTTCGTCGGCGATGAGCAGCCGCGGGTCCAGCGCCAGCGCCATCGCGATCATCACGCGCTGCCGCATGCCGCCGGAGAAGCGGTGCGGATGGTCGTCCAGCCGCCGTCCGGCGTCGGGGATGCCCACCAGCGCCATCAGCTCCTCCGCCCGTCGGCGGGCCTCCGCCCGGCCGGTGCCGCGGTGCCTGCGGAACATCTCCGCGATCTGGTAGCCCACCGTCAGGGACGGGTTCAGCGCGCTCAGCGGATCCTGGAAGATCATGGAGATGCGCTCGCCCCGCAGCGCCCGCCACTCGCGGTCGGACAGCCCGGCGACGTCGCGGCCCTCGATCGAGACCCGCCCTCCCGCGATGCGCGCCGCCTGCGGCACCAGCCCCATCAGCGCCTGCGCGGTCACGCTCTTGCCACTGCCGGACTCGCCGACGATCGCGAGCGTCTCGCACTCGCCGACCTCGAAGGACACCCCGCGTACGGCCCGCAGCGGCCCGGCCGGCGTGTCGAACTCCACGGCCAGGTTCTCGACCTCCAGCAGCGGGGTCGCGGATTCGTTCGCGCTACCGTTCGGCATCGTCACAGCTCCGTCATCGGGTCGGAGGCGTCGCGCAGCAGGTCACCGAGGACGCCGATGCTGACCACGACGAGCGCCAGCGCGGCGCCGGGCACGGCGGCGATCCACCAGGCCGAGGCGAGGTAGTCGCGGCCCTCGGCGATCGTCGAGCCCCACGACGCCTGCGAGGCCGGCACGCCGAGGCCGAGGAAGCTCAGCGACGCCTCGGCGACCATGGTCAGGCCGACCTGCACGGTGGCGGCGACCATCAGCGGCGGCAGGCACGACGGCAGGATGTAGCCGGCGAGGATGCGCGCGTGGGAGGCGCCCATCACCCGCGCCGAGTCCACGAACTCCCGGTCGCGCACGGCCAGCGCCGAGCCGCGCACCACCCTGGCGAAGATCACCCACCGGGTGACCGCCAGCGCGATGATCACGTTCACCATGCTCGGCCCGAGGACGCCGGCCAGCAGGATGGCCAGCAGCAGGCTGGGGAAGGCGAGCTGGATGTCGCCGACCCTGGAGATGATGCCGTCGGCCCAGCCGCCGAAATAGCCCGCGAGCAGGCCGAGCAGCAGCCCGACCGACCCGCCGACGACCACGGTCACCAGCGCCACCGTCAGCGAGGTGCGCATTCCGGCCAGCACCTCGGCCAGGAGGTCCTGCCCCACCTGGTCGGTGCCGAGCCAGGCCGTCGCGCCGTCGGACAGCCGGGTGCCCGGAGGCAGCAGCCGGTCGACCGGGCTGGTGCGCGCGGCGTCGTACGGCGCCAGCAGCGGCCCGAGCAGCCCGGCCAGCACGAACAGCAGCACGGTCCCGAGCGCCAGGTGCGCGCGCAGGGGCAGCCCGGCCAGCCGGCCGGCGAGCGTCGCGCCTCGCACGTTCACAGTCATCAGGCGTTCTCCAACTGGATCCTGGGGTCGAGGTACACGTAGAGCACGTCGACCAGCAGGTTGAGCAGGATGTAGCAGACCGTGATCACGGTCAGGACGGCCTGGACCACGGCGTAGTCGCGGAACGTGATCGAGTCGATGAGCAGCGACCCGATCCCCGGCCAGGCGAAGATCACCTCGACGATGACGCCGTTCGCGATGAAGTACCCCATGAGCAGGCCCAGCATGGTCACCACCGGGACCAGGGTGTTGCGCAGCACGTGGATGTAGAACACCACCCGGTGGCTCATGCCCTTGGCGTGGGCCGTGCGGACGTAGTCCTGGTTCATCTCCTCGAGGATCCCGGTGCGTACGAGCCGGCCCAGCCACCCCACGAACGGCAGCGCCAGCGTGAACGCGGGCAGCAGCAGGCTGCCGAGGGTGCCGTCGGCCGTGCTGGGCAGGACCTGCAGCCAGCGCGCGAAGATGAGCGAGAGCATGATGCCGATCCAGAACGGCGGCAGTGCCTGGCCGACCAGCGAGGACACCGAGACGAGGTGGTCGGCCCAGGTGTTCGCGCGGCGGGCGGCGAACGAACCGGCCGCGAAGCCCAGCACGATGGTGATCACCATCGCCCACGCCGACAGGGACAGGGTCGGGCCGAGGCGTTCCAGGCAGGCGTCGAGGGCGCTGACGTTCTGCCGCCAGGAGTGGCCGAAGTCGAGGGCGACGACGTCTCCCATGTGGGCGGCGTACTGCACGAGCAGGGGCTGGTCGAGCCCGAGCGAGCCGCGCAGCTCCTCCAGCGCCTCCGGGGTGGCCTGGCTGCCGAGGATCAGCTCGGCCGGGTCGCCGGGCAGCACGCGCAGGGCGACGAAGACGATCGTGATGGCGCCCCAGATCTGGAGCAGCGCCTGGGCGAGCCGTCGTCCGAGGTAGGCGGTCATGTGCCGCCCCCTCCGCTCGACGCCCGCACGACCAGCCGGGGCGGGAAGAGGACCTGCTCCGGCGCGCCCGCGGGGTCCTGCCTGCCGAGCCGGCGCAGCATGCGCTCCACGGCCGACACGGCGATGTCCGCGGCGGGCAGCTCCACGGTGGTGAGCGAGGGGATCACGTAGGGGGCGAACGGGTGCCCGCCGTAGCCGACGACCAGGACGTCGTCGGGGATCCGGAGCCCCGCCTCGTCGGCGACCCGGTAGACGCCGAGCGCGAAATAGTCGTTGCCCGCCACGAACGCCATCGGCCGCCGCGCCGTGCGCACGACCTCCCGGGCCAGCCGGTAGGCCTCGCTCGGGTCCCACGGCATCGCGCTCTGCTCCAGCCGCCGGGTCGGCACCTTGATCATGGTGCCGGGCTCGACGGGCAGGCCGCTGTCGGCCATGGCCCGCCGGTAGCCCTCGACGCGGTCGGCGATCGCCGAGACGCCCAGGTCCTCCTCCAGGAAGTAGATCTCCCTGGCGCCCTGGGCGACGGCGTGCCTGGCCGCCTCGTAGCCGCCTTTGACGTGGTCGACGCCCACCAGGTCGGCGTTCAGCTCGGGCACGTCGCGGTTGATGAGGATCAGCGGCACCCCGGCGGCCCGGAACCGCCGCCAGTGCTCGGCGCCCTCCTGCACCGCCACCACGAGCACCCCGTCCACGCCGCGGCGCAGCAGCTCCTCGGCCGCGCGCCGCTCGTTGGCCAGGCTCTCCTCCGTCGCCATCAGCAGCAAAGAGTAGCCGTGCCGCCGGCAGTGCTGCTCCATCCCGCTGATGAGCTGGGCGTAGAACGGGTTGGACGGGTTGGTGATCACCATGCCGAGGGTGCTCGCGGAGCCGAGCACCAGCGACCTGGCCGTGGAGTTGGGCACGTAGCCCAGCCGCTCGGCCTCGGCCTTCACCCGCTTGCGCGTCTCAAGGCCGACGCTGTCCTTGTCGGCCAGCGCCCTGGAGACGGTGTTCACGGAGACGCCGAGGCTCTCGGCGATGTCCTTCAGTGTCGTACGCCGTGCCTCACGCAATGGTGCTCCCGGGCTGGATCTGGTCTCGCACGGATCACCCGGTGGCCGACACCGTGCGGAACTCGGGCTGGCTGTTGGCCGCGGGGACGAAGCCCGCAACCGTGGAGCGCAGCCCGTAGGTGGCGGCCAGCGCCGCGGGGAAGACGCCGACCGCGTCACGCCAGATGATCTCGCATGCCCGGCCGTACAGCGACTTGCGCTCCTCCTGGTCGGAGGTGGTCTTGGCCTTGGCGAGGATGCCGTCGAGCTCCTTGTTGGCGTAGCCCATCCTGTTGGCCTCGCTGGTGTAGAGCCGGCCGAGCGTGTAGTCGGCGTCGCCGGTGGTCACGGTGTTGACCTGGAGCTCGATGTCCCAGTCGAGGGCCGTGAGCCGCTTGAGCCAGGCCGCCTTCTCGATCTGCTGCGGCTCGACGACCACGCCGACCTTGCCCCAGGCCGAGATGATCGACTGGGCCAGCTCGGTGGCCAGGGGGCCGGTGTCCTTGAACCACATCATCGAGGTGCGGATCCCCGAGCCGTGCCCGGCCTCGGCCAGTTCTCGTTTGGCCAGCTCGGGATCGTACTCGTAGGGCTGCTGCGGGGCGTGGCCGAAGACGGCCGGCGGGATCGGGGCGTCCATGACGGCGGCGGCGTCGCCGTACAGGCTGGAGACGATGGTCTTGATGTCGAGCGCGTGCAGCAGCGCGCGGCGCACGCGCGGGTCGGAGAAGGGTTTCTTGCCGCAGTTGAACCAGGTGAGGAAGTAGTTCACGCCCGGCTTGCTCTCGATCTTCACGCCGTCGACGCCGCGCAGCCGTTCGAGCTCGTCGGGCGGGATGATCCAGGTGACGTCCACCTCGCCGTTCTGCAGCGAGGTCATGCGCGTGGAGGACTCCGGGATGTACGGCAGGCGCAGGCCGGTCAGCTTGGGCGCCCCGCCCCAGTAGCCGGGAGCGGGCTTGAGCAGCAGTTCCGACGACGGCGTGAACGACTCGACGGCGAAGGGGCCGCTGCCGACGGCCTTGCGCGACAGGTCGCCCTTGCCGAGTCCGGCGGCGGGCAGGATGAAGGCGAGGGTCAGGTTCACCAGCAGGGTGCCCACGGGCTCCTTCGTGGTGATCGTGATGGTCCGCGCGTCGGGGGCCTTGATCGTGTCCACCGTGGACCACAGCGGCTTCTGCGGGCCGTCGGAGGCGGCCAGCCGCTCCAGCGACGCCTTGACGTCGGCGGAGGTGAGCTTGCCGCCGTCGTGGAAGACGACGCCGTCGCGCAGGGTGAACTCCCACGTCGTCTCGTCGGGCTGACGCCACGACGTGGCCAGGCTCGGCGTCGCCTTCTCGCCGTCCCAGGCGACGAGCGTGTCGTAGATCTGCCGGTTGGCGAGCAGCGACGCCTCGTCCACGGCGCTCGGGCCGTGCGGGTCGAGGTCGTTGATCGCCTGGTAGAACGCGGCGCTGAGCGGCCGGTTCCCTCCTGCGGCCGGTCCCGTCCCCTTACCGCCGGGCGCGCACCCGGTGACGAGGGCGGGGAGGGAGGCGCCGGCGGCGCCGGCTCCCAGGAGGGACAGGAACCGCCGCCTGCCCACCCCCTCCGTTGCCGTCATGTCGAGCTCCTCTCAGCTCTTGAGCGCCAGATAGATCAGGACCTTGGCCTTCGGGTCGCCGCCGGTCAGCGTGGCCCGCAGGCGCAGCCAGTGGCCGAACTCGCGCACCGGCATGGACACCATCCCGGGCTCCGTGGCGATCTGCTCGGTGCTCCCGTCGTCGTCGCACCAGTGCAGGCCGTCGGGGGAGATCTGGGCGGTCAGCCGCAGCGAGGGGTCGTCGCCCTCCAGCGCCAGCGTGCGGACGAACCAGCGCGCCTCCCCGGCCCACCCGGCTTCGTACGGCTCGGTCACGAAATCTGCGGTGAAAGTGGTGTTGCGCTCAAGAACGGCGGTAAGAGCGTGCCTCATGCCGGTGTTCACCAATCCACGGAAATCAGTGCGGAATCAAGGAAAAGGAAGTTGCGTACCGGAGAATGGGTGCGCACGCTCACATAGAAATTGAGCAGGTTCTCGAGGCCGTCGTACTTGTCGGGATAGGCGGGGACCGGCACCTGGCGCATGTCCATGATCCGGTCATTGACCTGCAACTCGATGTTCGTGCGCGTCCTGGTGTCGAACTGCCAGCGCAGATAGTGCCAGTTGACCTTGGTCGGGACCTCGTTGTAGCAGAGGAACTGCGGCTCCTCGTCGAGCGGGCGCCAGTCCTCGGGGTTCGGCGCGGTGAAGTCCTCCGTGGGGGAGAGGTTCTCCTGGTTGTGCAGGTTCTCCCTGGGCGTCGGCTCGGGCACCACGGGATACATCCAGCGCCTGGTGAAGTTGTGGTCGAGGTCGGTGTTCTGGTAGCGGGCGACGCAGTGATAGCGGATGCCCTCGCCGTCGCACAGGTCCGTGGCCACGGTGAACGCCCCGAACTGGGCCTCCGACGGGTGCAGGTTGCCGTCCCACTCGATGTCGCCGAAGGTGTTGCCGAGCGAGGACTCCGCGGTCGCCGCCTCGCTCTTGTACGTGAAGTACGTCTCGAACTGCACCACCCCGCGCCTGGCCATGGTCAGCCGGCGGATCGCCACCGCGGTGTGGCCGGTCACCGGCCGGGTGGCGACCTTGAGCGCGTAGTTCCCGCTCATCGCGGCGTGCGTGCCGATGTCGAAGAAATCGCACGAGCTGAGCTGCGGCGGGCGGAAGTCGCGCATGTGAACGTCGACCGTGTCGAGATTTCCGTGGCCGTCGTGGTTTCCGATGAGTTCGCACCAGCCGTGCGTTCCTGTATTGAACTCGTCGAAGGCGAGTATGCGGGGGAGCGGGTTGAACTTCGACAGTTTGGGGTCGGCCGCGATCAGCGCGCGCCGGAGGTCGTCGGCCGCAGGATGGGTGGCGTCCACGGTCAAGGGGGCGTCCTTCTCGTCGACAATTACCTGAGGGAGGATGAACGTTCACGTGAACGTTAATCCCAGGTTTCGAGGACGCTAACTTGCGCGATTGCGGATGTCAAGGGACCTACGCGGACATACCCGACGGACGGCCGGGGTTCTGCCGGGCGGGCGGCGCCCCGGGGACACCGCCCGCCCGATGACCTCAGTCGCCGGACGCCAGGCGGGCGGGGAACCCGCCCGTCGCGATGGGACCCCATCGCTCGATGTGCAGGCGGATCAGCGACTTGTCCTGGCGTCGCATGGCCGCTCTGTACTCGTCCCAGTCGGGGTGCTCGCCGGCGATGCACCGGTAGTACTCCACCAGCGCCTCCAGGGCCTGCGGCATGTCGAGCACCTCGGCGCGGCCGTCCACCTGCACGTAGGGGCCGTTCCAGTCGTCGGACAGCACGCACATCGACGCCCGCTCGTCACGTCGGGCGTTGTGCGCCTTGGCGCGGTCGGGATAGGTGGAGACGACGATCCTGCCGCCCTCGTCCACGCCGCAGGCGACCGGCGAGAGCTGCGGCCGCCCGTCGGCGCGGGTGGTGGACAGCAGGCCGCGATGCCGGGGACGGAGGAAGCCGAGCAGCTCGGGGAGCTCGACACGGCGTGCGGTCGCGATGTTCGGAGCCATCTGTTGTGCCTTTCGCTCAGGTGAGGACCCGATCCTTTCACCGGCCCGCCCTCCTCGAACGCGAGCCGGGATGCGACCATCAGAGTCGTTGACCATAGAGCGACAGGTGATGACATGACAGGCGAGAACAGCAGGAAAGCCCTTGTCGTACGGGGAGGCTGGGAGGGGCACGCCCCCGTCGAGGCCACGGAACTCTTCGTGCCCTACCTGGAGAAGCAGGGATTCGAGGTGGTCAGGGCGGAGTCCCCCGCTCCGTACGCGGACGCCGCGTTCATGGCCGGCGTCGACCTCATCGTGCAGTGCTACACCATGGGCACGATCGAGCGCGCCGAGCTGCAGGGGCTTGAGGCCGCGATCCGCGCGGGCACCGGGATGGCGGGCTGGCACGGCGGCATCGCCGACTCCTTCCGCAACTCCTCCGACTACCTGCACCTCATCGGCGGCCAGTTCGCCTGCCACCCGGGCAAGGAGCCGGACGCGCCGGACGCGGGCACGCAGGAGCACTACTTCGTCCCGTACACCGTCAACATGGCGCCCGAGGCGGCCGGCCACCCCATCACCGAGGGCATCTCCGACTTCGACCTCCTCACCGAGCAGTACTGGGTGCTGACGGACGACTACATCGACGTGCTGGCCACGACCACGCAGCGGGTGCGCGCATGGGACCCGTGGCACCGCGAGGTGACCTCGCCGGCCATCTGGACCCGGCGCTGGGGCAAGGGACGGATCTTCGTCGCGACCCCCGGGCACAGCGTCGACGTGCTCCAGCACGACAGCGTGCGCACCGTCATCGAAAGGGGCATGGTGTGGGCGAGCCGGTGAACGTGGGCGTCGTCGGCTGCGGCGCCATCTCCGCCCAGTATTTCCGCACCATCGAACGGCTGCCGCAGGTGCGCCTGGTCGCCGTGGCCGACCTCGACCCCGACAGGGCGGGGGAGGCGGTGCGGCCCTACCCCGGCACAGACGTGCTCGGCGTGGCCGAGCTGATGGCCGACCCGCGCATCGACGTCGTGCTCAACCTGACCGTCCCGGCCGCCCACGCCGAGATCGCGTTGCAGGCCATCGCCGCAGGCAAGGACGTCTACTGCGAGAAGCCCCTCGCCGCGAACGTGGCCGACGCCGCCCGCGTGCTGCGCGCGGCCGGCGAGGCCGGGGTGCGCGTGGGCTGCGCGCCCGACACGGTGCTGGGCACGGGCACCCAGACCGCCCGCATGGCGATCGACCACGGCCTGATCGGCCGGCCGGTGGCGGCCACCGCGACGATGCTGACGCCGGGCCACGAACGCTGGCACCCCAACCCCGACTTCTACTACGCCCCCGGCGGCGGCCCGCTGCTCGACATGGGCCCCTACTACGTCACCTGCCTGGTGACGCTGCTCGGGCCCGTGACCAGGGTCGTCGGCGCCTCGGGGCGCACGCGGGCGAAGCGCACGATCGGCTCAGGCCCCCGCCAGGGTGAGGAGGTCCCGGTCAAGGTCGACACCCACGTCACCGGGGTACTCGTGCACGAGTCGGGGGCGCTGTCCACGCTCGTCATGAGCTTCGACGGGGTCGCGACCAGGTCGCCCAACATCGAGGTGCACGGGGAGAAGGGCTCGCTCGTCGTACCCGACCCCAACCACTTCGACGGCGCCGTCCTGGCGTCGGTGCTGGGGGAGGAGGGCTGGCGCGAACTGCCGGTGTCGGCCGGCTACGTCGAGGCCGGGCGCGGCGTGGGCCTGGCGGACCTCGCCTCGGCCGGCTCCGGCGCGGAACCGCGCGCGGGCGGCTCGCTGGCCTTCCACGTGCTCGACGTCATGGAGTCGCTCCTCGACGCGGCACGTTCCGGCACGGCGGTGACCCTCGCCAGCACCTGCGAACGCCCTCTTCCCGTGCCCCTGCGTCCCCTCGCAGGCGAGCTCGATCGGTGAACCCGCCGGGGATCAGGCCGCTGGGCGCTGGAACTGCCAGACGACGATGGCGGGCACGCCGGCGATGGCCGCCCGCGCCGCCTCGGGCGCATGGTCGACCAGCACCCACGGCCACAGATCCCAGGGCCCGAGGGACCCGGGCTCGCGCGGCGGATCCTGCGGCTCGGCGACCTCGGCGCCCGGCTCCCTGGGCTCCTCGCAACGGCGCACCACCAGCCCGGCCCCCAGCGCGGCGCGCACGTAGTCGCCGATCCGGTGGTGGTAGGTGGCCACGCGGGCGGGCCGGCCGTCCGGCAACCGCAACGACGGGATGATGCCGCGGGCCACCCCCTCGGGGTGGATGTCGGAGATCACCACGTGCCCGCCCGGGCGCAGCACCCTGGCGAACTCCGCCAGCACCGGATCCAGCGAAGGCACATGGGTCAGCGCCAGGCCACAGACGATCAGGTCGACGGTGGCGTCGTCGACCGGCAACCGGTCGAGCGGGCCGGGACGGAAGTCGCCCTCAGGCACCCGCTCGCGGGCCCTGGCCAGCATGTCGGGCGAGCTGTCGACCCCGACGACCTTGTGACCGCGCCCGGCCAGGGCCGCGGCCAGCCTGCCCGTGCCGCACGCGGCGTCCAGGGCGAGGCCCACCGGCAACGCGCCGACGATCTCCTCGATGATCGGCTCGTCGTAGGAGAACGCCGAGTTGGGGTCGTCGTACGTCCGCGACCAGATGCGGTAGCCCTCCACGGTGTCGACGCGGGCGACCTCGACGCCCGCGCCGGCCAGCTCGGGATCGTCCAGCAGCCGCCGGATCTCGGCGATGCGCGCCTCGGCGAACGCGCGGTCGTGCTCTCCGGTGAACGAGCGCATCAAGGCCATGCCTTCGAGGCCCAGCACGTAGGCCAGGGGGTTCTCGTACGTCACCGGCGACACGGTAACGACGGGACGTACGCGCGGGCCAATGCTTTTCCCGAGCGCGAATGCGCAGTGTGACGAGGAATAACAGACGGTATATCCGGTAAGGACACCAGCATCCGACAGGGGATTCGGGGGGATGAGTGCCGGCTACGCCGCCCGGCCGCGCGCGCGACGCGGCCGCGGCACCACGCCACGGGGCCGCGCGACCGGGTACGCGCACCGCCCCGGGAGCCGTGGCGCCATGATCGGCGCCTTCTACGAGCACAACCTGCGAGGGCGGTACGTCGAGGTCGAGTACGCCGACGGACGCGTACGCCCGCTCGCCGCCGAACGCTGGCTGCGGCCCATCGACGGCGACGAGGACGTGCTGGACCGGTGCGGCGGACCCACCCTGGACGTCGGCTCGGGAGCGGGCCGGCTGACCGCGGCGCTCGCCCGCAGAGGCGTCTTCGCCCTGGGCATCGACATCACCCCTCTGGCGGTCGAGCTGACCCGGCGCGCGGGCGGCCTGGCCCTGCTCCGGTGCGTGTTCGAACCGCTTCCCGGCACCGGGCTGTGGGCCGAGGCGCTGCTGACCGACGGCAACATCGGGATCGGCGGCGACCCCGTGGCGCTGCTGCTGCGCGTGCGGCAGCTGGTCAGGCCGGGTGGAGCCGTGTTCGCCGAGGTCCGGCCTCCGGGCTCGGGGAGCACGGCGGACCGCGTACGCCTGCGCCACGGCGGCCGCACCGGCGACTGGTTCCCCTGGGCGACCGTCTGCGCCGACGACATCGGCCTGCTCGCCGTACGCTGCGGTTTCCCCACTGTCGAGCTGTGGACCGCCGCCGGCCGCTGGTTCGCCACCTGCACCGGCCCGGCTCCGTGACCGGCCCCGTGATCGGGAGGGTGACCGGCCCCATGATCGACACCGTGACCGGCAGCGTGACCGGCCCCATGGTCGCGCGCCTCCAGGCGGGGCAGGAGGTCAGGCGAGTGGCGCGCCGGCGAACTCCTTCATGCCCTCCGCGAAGCCGGTCCGCGCCCGGAAGCCCAGCTCGGCGGCGGCCCGGTGGGGTGCGGCCACGATGTGGCGCACGTCGCCCAGCCGGTACTCCCCGGTGGTGACCGGCTCGGGTCCGCCGCGCTGCGCGGCCAGCTCCCTGGCCATCTCGCCGACGGTGTGCGGCTCGCCGCTGGCGACGTTGTACGCCGTCAGGCACCCCGTCCGGCCACCGGCGAGCGCGGCGACGTTGGCGTCGGCGACGTCGCGGACGTGGACGAAGTCGCGGGTCTGCCCGCCGTCCTCGAACACCCGGGGCGCACGCCCGGCCTCCAGCGCGGACCGGAAGATCGCCGCGACCCCCGAGTAGGGGGTGTCCCTGGGCATTCCGGGGCCGTACACGTTGTGGTAGCGCAGGGCGACCGCGGTGCCGCCGGTCTCGCGCGCCCAGTTGGCGGCGAGGTGTTCCTGGGCGAGCTTCGTGGTGGCGTAGGCGTTGCGCGGATCGACGGGGGCGTCCTCGCCGATGGCGGCGTAGCGTACGTCGTCGCCGCAACGGGGGCAGGACGGCTCGAACGAGCCCCGCGCGAGGTCGTCGGCGCGGCGCGGGCCGGGCCGCACCCGGCCGTGCCGCGCGCAGTCGTAGGCGCCCTCGCCGTAGACCACCATGGAGGAGGCCAGCACCAGCCGCCTGACGTCGCGGGCGGCCATCGCGGCCAGCAGCACCGCCGTGCCGTACACGTTGACGGAGGCGTAGCCGGGCAGGTCGGCCACGTTCACGCCGAGGCCGACCTTGGCCGCCTGGTGCACGACCGCGTCCGCGCCCGCCAGCAGCCGGTCGAGCAGCGCAGCGTCGCGTACGTCGCCGCCGGAGCGCAGGTCGAGCGGTACGACGTGATGGCCGGACGCCTCCAGCGCCGCCACCACGTGGCCGCCGATGAACCCGGCGGCGCCCGTCACCAGCACCGTGCCTGCGCGCGCGCCGGTCACAGCCGCGTCCCGGTGCCGGCGAGCGCGGCGGCGTAGCGGGAGCGCGGGGCCAGCGCCGCCACCTCGATCGCGTCCGCCATGGTGTCCACGTCGGTCAGGCACGGCAACGACGCGACGCTCAGCCCCGCCTCCTCCATCCGCCGCCGCTGGACCTCTCCGGTGTCCGGTTCCGACATGGGCACCCCGAGCAGCAGCGCGGGGTCGGGCTCGCGCAGTCCGAGCAGCCAGAAACCGCCGTCGTTCGCGGGACCGAACACCGCGTCGCGCCCGTCGAGCAGCGCCACGGCGTCGGCCAGCAGGTCGGGGGTGACCTGCGGGGTGTCCATGCCGATCAGCACGACGGGCACGGGCAGCAGCCGGTGCGCGTCCTCGAAGGCCGCCGCCAGCCGCTCGTCCAGGCCGCGGCCCCGCTGCGGCAGCACGGTGAACCCGGCGGGCAGCCACGTGCCGGGGGCGCCGTCGAGGACCAGCACCCGGCGGACGACCGGCACCCCGGCGACCGTACGCAGCGTGTCCTCCAGCGCGGCGCCGGCCACGGCGGCCGCCTCGTCCGGGGTGAGCGGCGGGACCAGCCGGGTCTTGACCTTCCCCGGCACGGGCTCCTTGGCGATCACCACGATCTGGGTCCGGTTCACGTGCTCACGTCCTGGGTCCCGTCCTGGCGGGCCATGACCCGCCGCATGTCGTGGACGGCCCGCAGGGTGCCGCGTACCGTACCGGTCACCTTCGAGCGGCCGTTGCGGGGCAGGTAGTCGACGTCGACCTCGGCGATGCGCCAGCGTGCCGTCGCGGCGCGCAGGACCATCTCCAGCGGGTAGCCGAAGCGCCGGTCGACGATCCCCAACCGGAGCAGCGCGACCCGCCGGGAGGCCCGCATCGGCCCGAGGTCGCGCAGCCGGGAACCGGTACGCCGCCGCAACCGCCTGGCCAGCACGGCGTTGCCGAGCCTGGCGTGCGCCGGCCAGGACGCGCCCGGCGCGCGTACCCGGCGGCCCAGCACGAGATCGGCCTCACCGGCCATGACGGGCCCGCTCACCCGGGGCAACTGCTCAGGATCCAGGGACGCGTCGGCGTCCATGAAGCACACGACGTCCGAGGTCGCGGCGGTGAGGCCGGCATGGCAGGCGGCGCCGAACCCGGTCCGCGGCTCGCTCACCACCGTCGCGCCGAGTTCGGCGGCGATCTTCGCGGACCCGTCGGCCGAGCCGTTGTCGACCACGATCGCACGGAAACCGTGCGGCATCCGCCCGAGCACCCACGGGAGGGCCGCCGCCTCGTTCAGGCACGGCAGCACCACGTCGATTCTCATGCCACCGACGCTACGGGCGATGCCCCGGTTCGCACCCTTGTGCCGGGTCCCTCCTTTCCGAGAAATGACCAGCTCAGAGCCATCAGAAGAACTCGGCCACGCCCGCGGCGTCCACGGAGGCGGCCCGAGCGACGGGCCGGGTGGCGGGCCGGGTGGCGGCGGCGGGCGTGCCCCGGACCGTGATCGCCGAGCGGCTGAGCATCGGCGAGAACACCGTCAAGTTCCACGTGGCCAACGTCCTCGGCAAGCTCGGCGTGACCACCAGGGGAGAGGCGGCCGCCCTGGCTCGCGGCCCCCGGCGGGCCGGCTGATCCGCGGCTCCGCGCGCTCGTGACGGGTCCCGCCGTCAGGTCCGCAGGGCGTACGGCTCCGGCCTGGCCAGCAGGGGCATGACGGCCTGGTCGATGTACTCGTCGATCTGCTCGTCGTCGGGCGCCGTGCCGTGGTGCATGAAGTGCTGCAGCAGCAGGCCGCTCCCGACCAGCACCGGGATGGTGGAGGCCGACCCCTCGGTGATCTCCCCCCGGGCGGCGGCCTGGCGCAGCAGTTCCAGCATGGCCCGCTGGCGGGGGCGGACGAGCCTTTCCATGACGGCCTCGGCGACCGCGGGGTGCCGCCGCCGCTCGGCGACCAGGCTCATCAGGACGTCGCCGGCCCCGCCGGCCAGGGAGCGGGCCATCATGCGGGCCGCGGCACGGAAGTCCTCGCGGATGTCACCGGCGCTCTCATGCCCTTCCGGCGAGGGCAGGACGTGCTCCAGCGCGTCGATGGCGAGGTCTTCCTTGGTGGGCCAGTAGCGGTAGACCGAGGTCTTGGCCGCGCCGGCCCTCAGGGCCACCCCCTCGATGGAGACGTCGCCGTAGCCGTGCTCCACCATCTCGTCGAGCATCGCCTGCCGGATGGCCTGGCGCATGGCCTCGCGGCCACGACGCCTGGCGCGGGGCGGGCTTTCCCGGTCGGTCACCCTTCCACTATAGCGACGCTTGCGTATCTAATCGCCGCGTCGTAGCGTCATATAGATACGATACCGTTTCTATGAAGCGAGGAGAGTGGCATGGAGGAGGGGCATTCCCGTTACGCGACCCTTCACGAGGCCGGCCCCGTGCACCGGGTCGCCACGCCGCTGGGCGGCGAGGCGTACCTGATCACCCGGTACGAGGAGGCCCGCGCGGCGCTGCACGACCAGCGGCTGTCCAAGCACCCCAAGAACGCCCCTGGCTTCCTGCGCGACTCGGGGCTCGTCACCGAGGCGGCGGGGCCCGTCGGCGTCAACATGCTCTCGAGCGACCCGCCCGACCACACCCGCCTGCGCCGGGTTGTCGGCAGGGCGTTCACGCCGAGACGCGTGGAGGCGCTGCGCCCGCGCATCCAGCAGATCACCGACGACCTGCTCGACGCGCTGCCCACGGGGAAGGAGGTCGACCTCATCGACGAGTTCGCCTTCCGGCTCCCGATCACCGTGATCTGCGAGATGCTCGGCGTCCCTGTCGAGGATCGCGACAGGTTCCGCGCCTGGACCCGCGCCATGACGCTCGTCGTCTCGACGCCCGAGGAGAGGCGGCGGCGCGAGGAGGGCATGGCGGCGCTGCAGGTCTACCTGTCCGGCCTGATCGAGCGGTGCAGGGCCGGAGTCGACCGCGAGGTGCCGCACGAGGACCAGCCTGACCTGCTCAGCGCGCTGATCGTGGCCGCGGACGAACGGGGCGAGCTCGGCGAGGACGAACTGCGCGGCACGCTCATGCTGCTGCTCATCGCCGGGCACGAGACCACGGTCAACCTGATCGGCAACGGCACACTCGCCCTGCTCCGCAACCGGGACCAGCTCGACGCGCTCATCGCCGACCCCGGGCTGCTGCCTTTGGCCGTGGAGGAGCTGCTGCGCCACGACGGCCCGGTCGAGAACGCCACGTTCCGCTTCACCCTGGAGGACGTCGAGATGGGCGGCGTCACCATCCCCGCGGGAAGCCTGGTGCTGGTCTCCTTGGCCGGGGCCGACCGTGACCCCCTGCGCTTCGACCGCCCGGACGAGCTCGACGTGGCCAGGCGGGACAACCCGCACCTGGCGTTCGGGCACGGCCTGCACTTCTGTCTCGGCGCGCCGCTGGCCAGGCTGGAAGGCGTGGTGGCCTTCGCGTCCCTGCTCGGGCGCTTCCCCGGGATCCGGCTGGCGTGCCCGGTCGAGCAGCTCCGGTCGCGTCACCAGAGCCCGCTGGTGATCGTTCGCGGGCTGGAGGCGCTGCCGGTGGTGCTCGAACGCTGACCGGCCCACCGCCCTTGCGGGAAGGGCGGTGGTCAGAGGGGCCTTTGTGCAGGCAGTTTGTCCTGTGGTGGGTAGCGCGTGCTCATATGAGCAAATTTCGGCTCATGTGTTGCCGTGAGGTGAACGGGCGACTTAGCGTGCGTTACCTACGTCACATACGGAGGTCCCTATGCGTGGATTCCGGCTGCTCAAAATGCCAGTCCTCCTTCTTTCCGCCGTCGCCCTGGCCGCGTGCTCGGTGTCGACCACCCCCGGCGGGTCCACCGCCGACGCCGGCCAGGAGGCCGGCGACGGCCCGCTCGTCATCGGCTTCAGCCAGGCGACCCAGCAGTCCCCGTTCTACGTGCAACTGCGCGAGGGAGCCGAGGCGGCCGCCAAGAAGGCCGGCGCCACGCTCTACTTCGCCGACGCGGGCGGGGACGTCACCAAGCAGAACAACGACGTCCAGGACCTCATCACCCGCCAGGTCGACGTCCTGCTGATCAACCCGGTCGACCCGCAGGGCGTGCAGCCCGGTCTCGCCGCGGCCAAGGCGGCGGGGGTGTCCGTGGTGACCGTGGACCGGCCGGTGCCCGAGGGCGCGGTCTCGCACGTCGGGCGCGACAACAAGGCCATGGGCGAGCTCGTCGGCAAGCGGCTCAGCGAGCAGCTCGGCGCCAAGGGCGGCACCGTCATCGAGATCAGGGGAGACGCCGGCGGCGCCGTGGCGCGCGACCGCAGCGCGGGCTTCCACGAGGCCGTCAAGGCCAACCCGAAGATCAAGATCGTGGAGGGGCCGTACTCGGACTACGTACGGTCCAAGGCCGTCACGGCGATGCAGGACCTGCTCCAGGTCAACCCCGGCGTGGCCGCCGTCTACGCGCACAACGACGACATGGCGCTCGGCGCGCTGAAGGTGCTCAACGAGAGCGGCAAGGACAAGGTCCTCGTCGCCGGCGTGGACGGGCTCATGGAGGCGGTCAAGGAGATCGCCGGCGGCGGCCAGTACGTCGCCACGGCGCTCAACGACCCCATCTCGCTCGGCTCGAAGGCCGTGGAGACCGTGCTCAAGGTCGGCGAGGGCGAGAAGGTCGAGCCCTCCATCGACGCGGGCACCGAGCTGATCGACCAGGACAACGCGGCCCAGTACACCGGGTCCGGTGAGTTCGCCCAGGCGCGCGAGCAGTGACCACCGGCGACTTCCAGGAAGGCGGAAACATGACCATGAAGGCCGCAGTGCTCCACGCGCCCGGCGACATCCGGGTGGAGCAGGTGCCCGTCCCCGAGCCGGGCCCCGGCGAGGCGCTCGTCCGCGTCGCCGCCTGCGGAGTGTGCGGATCGGACATCCCGCGCATGTTGTCCGCGGGGGCGTACCACTTCCCGATCATCTGCGGTCACGAGTTCTCCGGGCACGTGGTCCGGATGGGCGAGCGCCTGGCGGCGACGGGCCGCGTACGCGAGGGCGACCTCGTGACCGTGCCCCCGCTCATCCCGTGCCAGGCCTGCGCGCCCTGCAGCCAGGGCCACTTCAGCCTGTGCCAGAACTACGGCTACTTCGGCAGCCGCAGGGACGGCGCATACGCCCAGTACGTCACCGTCCCCGACGAGAATCTCATGGTGCTGCCCGCCGACCTCGACCCGAGGGCGGCGGCCATGCTGGACCCGGCGGCGATCGCCCTGCACGCCCTGTGGCGCACGAAGATGCGCGGCGGTCACCGCGTCGCGGTCGTCGGCGCCGGCCCCATCGGGCTGTTCGCCGTGCAGTGGGCGCGCATCGCCGGCGCCGCCGAGGTGCTCGTGATCGAACTGAACGAGCAGAAGGCCGCCATGGCGGCGGAGGCGGGCGCCACGCACACCGCGACCAGCGCCGAGGCCGCCGCCGACCTGGTCGGCGAGGGGTACGACGTGGTCGTCGAGTCCGCTGGCGTGCCCGCCACCATCGACCAGGCCGTGGCGCTGACGGCCAGGCACGGCGAGGCGGTGTTCATCGGCATCCCGCACGAGCCGGTGGTGCTGCCCAAGGCCACGTTCAGCTCCTTCCTGCGCCGCGAGGTCACCCTGCACGGCGCATGGAACTCCTTCTCGGCGCCGTTCCCCGGCGAGGAGTGGCGGGAGTCGGCCAGGATGCTCGCCTCCGGCGGGCTGGCCTGGAAGTTCATGATCACGCACGAGCTGGGCCTGGACGCGCTGCCCGAGACCATGGCCGGGCTCGGGGAACGTTCCATCTTCAGCTCCAAGGTGCTCTTCCTGCCGAACGAGGAGTGACGATGTCCGCTTTCCTCGCCCTCGACCTCGGCACGGAGGGCGCTCGCGCGGCGGTCTACACGGAGGACGGCAGGCAGGCCGGGACGGGCGACGACGCCTACCCGACCAGCTTCCCGCGGCCCGGCTGGGCCGAGCAGGACCCGGAGCACTGGTGGCGGGCGAGCGTGCACGCCGCGCGGGCGGCGCTCGCCGAGGCGGGCAACCCGGAGATCGCCGGGGTGGCGGTGGCCACCACGGCCTCGACCGTGGCCGTGCTCGACGAGAACGGGCGCCCCCTGCGGCCCGCCCTGCTCTGGATGGACGGCCGGGCCGGCGAGGAGTCGGCGCTGACCGCGCGCAGCGGCCACCCGGTGCTGCGCTACTCCGGCGGCTCGGACGCGGTGGAATGGCTGGTGCCCAAGGCCATGTGGCTGGCCCGCCACGAACCCGCGACCTACCGCGGGGCCGCCCGCATCACCGAGGCGGTCGACTACATGGTGTGGCGGCTCACCGGGCGGTGGGCGGGATCGCGGATGAACGCCGTCTGCAAGAGCAACTACGACCCGCGCGGCGCGGGATTCCCGCACGACCTGTACGAGCAGCTCGGCGTCGGCGACCTGGCGGACAAGCTGCCCGGCGAGATCGTCCCCGTCGGCGACCCGATCGCCCCCGTCGGCGCCGCCGCCCGCGAGGAACTGGGCATCACCGGCCCCGCCGTCGTCGCGTCCGGCGGCATCGACGCGCACCTGTCGTTGCTGGCCGTCGGCGGCGCTCCCGAAGGCCGGGTGTCGATCGTGTGCGGCACGTCCAACGCGTTCGTCACAGAGATCGCCGAGCCGGTCTTCCCGCCCACCGTGTGGGGGCCGTACCCGGACGCGCTGCGCACCGGGCGCTGGCTCGTCGAGGGCGGCCAGGTGAGCGCGGGCTCGGTGCTGGCCTGGGCGGGGGAGCGGCTCATGGGACGGCCGCGGGCGGAGATCGGCCGGCTCATCAAGGCCGCCTCGGCGCTGCCGCCGGTCGACCACGGCCTGATCGTGCTCGACTATTTCATGGGCAACCGCACGCCCCTGCGCGATCCGCTGCTGCGCGGGGCGGTGCTCGGGCTGACGCTGGCCAGTACGCCCGAGCAGGTCTACCGGGCCGCCGTGGAAGGCGTCGCGTACGGCACGAGACAGGTCATCGACTCGTTCACCGAGGGCGGGGTCGCCGTGGACGAGATCTTCCTGTCCGGCGGCATCCGGCACAACGAGCTGTGGCTCCAGACCACCGCCGACGTGCTCGGCCGGCCGGTCAGCCTGGTCGCGGGCGACAACCTGACGTTGCGCGCCTGCTCGGTGATCGCCTCGGTGGGCGCGGGGCGGCACGCCTCGCTCGCCGAGGCGGCGGCGGAGTACGCCCCGCGCACCCGCACCATCGAGCCGATCCCCGCCCACCGGGACGCCTACCGGCAGGGCTACGCCGACTACCGGGCCGCCACCGAGGCCACCACGCCGCTCGCGCACCGCCTCAACGCGCCGGAACGGAGGCAGGACCCATGACCGTCCCTGCCGACTACGACGACCAGCTCTACGAGGTCGCCATCCGCTACTACGAGGGCGGGGAGACCCAGGAGCAGATCGCCAACGCCCTGCACCTGACCCGCTGGAAGGTGGGCAGGATGCTGGCCGAGGCCCGCCAGGCCGGGATCGTCCGGATCGAGGTGCTGCACCCGAGGTCCCGGGTGCGCGCCCTGGAACAGTCGCTCAAGGACCGCTGCGGGTTGCGCGACGCGGTCGTGGTGGCCGGTGGCGACCCGAACGGCGGCCACAACGGCGCTCACAACGGCGCCGAGCACCTGCGCGACCGGGTCGCGGCGGCGGGGGCCGACCACCTGATGGCGATGCGGCCCGCACCCCGCCTGATCGGCGTCTCCTGGGGCCGCACCCTCGACCGGCTGGCCGGCGGGCTCGAACCCGGATGGGCCACCGGCGTCAACGTCGTGCAGATCAACGGCGCGCTCAGCCGCTCACGGCAGCCGACCAGCGCGCACAGCATGGCGAGCCTGATCGCCCACCACGGCGGCGGCACCGCCACGCTGCTGCCCGCCCCGGCCATCCTGGAGCAGCAGAGCACGAGGGCCGTGCTGGAGAGCGACCGGGCCGTCTCCGACGTGCTCGCCCTCGCCACCAGGGCCGACCTGTTCCTGTTCAGCCCCGGAGGCATGGGCAGCGACTCCGTGCTGGTCGACTCCGGCCAGATCGACGCCGCCCACCTGTCGAGGCTCGCCGAGGCCGGCGCGGTGGGCGACGTGCTGGGCCGCTTCATCGACCGCGACGGCCGCATCGTGGACCCCGGCCTGGACGGCCGCACCCTCGGCCTGTCGCTGGACGTCCTGCGCGCGTCCACCGCCTCGGTCGCGCTGGTCAGCGGCGAGGCCAAGCACGCGGTGTGCCGGGCCGTCGTGGCCAGCCGCCTCTGCGACGTGCTGATCACCGACGACCAGAGCGCGACGTACCTGCTGGACACGTGGAAGGAGGGGGCATGACGGACGAGCGGCTGCGGATGTCGGGGATCGTCAAGCGGTTCCCCGGCACAGTCGCCCTGGACGGCGTGGAGCTGACCGTACGCGCCGGCGAGGTGCACTGCCTGCTGGGCGAGAACGGCGCGGGCAAGAGCACGCTGATGAAGATCCTGGCCGGCTCCTACCGGCCGGACGAGGGGACGATCCTGCTGGACGGCGAGCCGTTCAGCCCTTCCACGCCGCACGCCGGGCTGGCCGCCGGCATCGCCGTCATCTACCAGGAGCTCGACCTGCTGCCCGACCTGACCGTGGCGCAGAACCTGCTGCTGGGCCGCTCGCCCCGGCTCGGCCCGTTCGTCCGCGGGGCGCGGCGCGCGAGCCTGGCCCGCCAGGCGCTCGACCGGGTCGGCGCACGCTTCCCCGTGACCACCCGCGTCAGGGACCTGCCCATCGCGGCGCAGCAGCTCACCGCCATCGCCAAGGCGCTCACCGCCGACGCGCGGGTGATCGTCATGGACGAGCCGTCCGCCACGCTCGGCGAGAGCGAGCTGGAGGCGGTGTTCGGCGTCATCCGGTCGCTCACGGAGGAAGGGCGCTCGGTCATCTTCATCTCGCACCGTCTCGACGAGGTCAAGGCGATCGGCGACCGCGCCACCGTGCTGCGCGACGGCCGCACGGCCGGCGTCTACGACGTGACCTCGACCACGCCGGACGAGATCGTGGCCGCGATGATCGGCGAGGCCAGGGAACTCGTGCGCCCCGCCGATCACCCCGCGCCCGAGGGGGAGCCGCTGCTCGCCGTCGAGCGGGTGCACGTCCCCGGGCTGATCGACGTGCGCGACATCGAGGTGCGGCCGGGCGAGGTCGTCGGGCTGGCCGGGCTGGGCGGCGCGGGACGTACCACGCTGCTGCGGGCGCTCTTCGGCGACCTCAAGGCGCACGTCACCGCCCGGCTGGACGGCCGCCCGTTCCGGGCCGGCAGCCCCGCCGCGGCCGTGCGCGCCGGACTCGCGCTGGTGCCCGAGAGCCGCAAGGAACAGGGCCTGATGCTCGGCCTCTCCGTGGGCCGCAACGCGGCGATCGCGGCACTCGACCGGCCCCCGTGGCTGCTGCCTGGACGGCTCGGACGGCGCCTGGCCGCGCCCGCGCTGGCCGGGCTCGGCGTCAAGGCCGCCGGGCAGAACCAGCTCGTCGGCCAGCTGTCCGGCGGCAACCAGCAGAAGGTCGTGCTGGCCAAGTGGATCACCAGGGGCGGGATCAAGGTCCTGCTGCTCGACGAGCCCACCCGCGGGCTCGACGTCGGCGCCAAGGCCGACCTCTACCGCCAGGTGCGCGACCTCGCCGGCCAGGGCGTGGCGGTCCTGCTCGCCAGCAGCGAGCTCAACGAGCTGACCGCCAACGCCGACCACATCCAGGTCCTGTACGAGGGCCGCAACATCGCCCGTTTCGACCCGAGGGTCAGCCCGGAGAGCGCCATCGCGCACGCCGTCATCACAGGAGCGACACCATGACCACCTCGATCGGATCCTCGGTGGCCGCGTCCGCCGAGCAGGCCGGCGGCGCCCGGCCGCGGCGCGGCGCCGACCTGATCGTCAAGTCCAACCTGCTGCTGGTCTTCCTCGCGTTGTGCGTCGTCGCGACGCTGCTGGCCCCGCAGTTCCTCACCGGCCGCAACATCGCCAACCTGCTGCAACAGTCGTCGCTGACCGGGATCGTCGCCATCGGCATGACCATGGTGGTGCTGACCGCGGGCATCGACCTGTCGGTCGGCAGTGTGGCCGCCTTCGGCGGGATGACGGTCGCCATCCTCATGACCTCGGGCGTGCCCGTGCTGCCGGCGATCCTGCTCAGCGTCCTGGCCGGGGCCGTGTTCGGCGCGATCATGGGCGGCCTGTCGGCGTACCTGGCGTTGCCGGCCTTCATGACCACGCTGGCCGGGCTCACCGCGATCCGCGGGCTCACGTACCTGCTGACCGACGGCAAGCCCGCGGAGGCGACGGCGGCGGAGTCGTTCCAGCTGCTCGGCGGCGGGTTCGTCGGTTACGTCCCGATCGTCGGGATCATCTTCGTGGTGATCACGATTCTCGCCGCCGTGGTGCTGCGCGGCACCACCTTCGGCGAGTACGTCTACGCGGTCGGCAGCAACAAGGAGGCCGCGCGGCTGTCGGGACTGCCGGTGCGCGGCGTCATCACCACGGTGTTCGCGGTGTCCGGAGCGCTCGCGGCGCTGGCGGGCGTGCTGCTGACCTCGCGGCTGACCGTGGGCCAGCCGACCGCGTTCAACGGGCTGGAGCTGGACGCCATCGCGGCCGTCGTGCTCGGCGGCACCAACCTGTTCGGCGGCCGGGGCGGGGTGTTCGGCACCTTCGTGGCGGTGCTACTGCTGTCGGTGCTGCGCAACCTGTGCAACCTGCTCGGCCTGGGCTCCTTCTTCCAGATGGTGGTGACCGGCCTGATCCTGCTGGTCGCGCTCGTCCTCAACATGCTCATCGAAAGGCGGGGCGCCCGTGCCTGACACCCTTCCCTCCGGCTCGCTGCGGGCCTACCTGCACGGGCTGCCCGGCGTCGACGAGGTGGGCGTACGCCGCCGCGCCGCCGACCTGTCCACCCGGTCCATCAAGACCACGGCCAAACGCCAGGCGATCGACCTGGCCATCCGCATGGTCGACCTGACCACCCTCGAAGGGGCGGACACCCCGGGCAAGGTCCGCGCCCTGGCGGCCAAGGCCATGCGGCCCGACCCGGCCGACCCCACCGCGCCCGCGGTCGCCGCCGTCTGCCTCTATCCCGACCTGATCCCCGTGGCCGCGCCCGTCCTGGCGGGCAGCGGGGTGGGGCTCGCCTCGGTCGCCACCGGCTTCCCCTCCGGGCGCACGTCGCTGGAGGTGAAGCTGGCCGACACCCGTACGGCGGTCGCCGCCGGAGCCACCGAGATCGACATGGTGATCGACAGGGGCGCGTTCCTCGCCGGCGACTACCGCAAGGTCTTCGACGAGATCGCCGCCGTCAAGGAGTGCTGCGGCCCCGCGCACCTGAAGGTCATCCTGGAGACCGGCGAGCTCGTCACCTACGACAACGTACGGCGGGCGTCCTGGCTCGCGCTGCACGCCGGGGCCGACTTCATCAAGACCTCCACCGGCAAGGTCGCGCCCGCCGCCACCCTGCCCGTCACCCTCGTCATGCTGGAGGCGGTCAGGGACTACCACGCCGCCGGCGGGCGTCGGGCCGGGGTGAAGCCGGCCGGCGGCATCCGCACCACCAAGGACGCGATCCGCTACCTGGTGCTGGTCAAGGAGGTGGCCGGCGAGAGCTGGCTGGACCCGGCGCTGTTCCGGCTCGGCGCCTCGACGCTGCTGAACGACCTGCTCATGCAGCGCACCAAGCTCGACACCGGGCACTACGCGGGGCCCGACTACTACACGCTCGACTGAGGGGAACCGTGGAGATCTTCGACTACGCGCCCGCGCCGGAGTCACGGTCGATCGTGACCATCCGGCCGGCGTACGACCTGTTCATCGACGGCGAGTTCACCGAGGCCAAGAGCGACGAGCGCATCGTGACGGTCAACCCGGCCGACGAGGAGCCGCTCTCCGAGGTGGCCGCCGCGTCCGACGCCGACGTGGACCGCGCCTTCGCCGCCGCCCGCCGGGCCTTCGAACGGGTGTGGTCGCCGCTGCCCGGCGCCGAGCGCGGCAAATACTTGTTCAGGATCGCGCGCATCATCCAGGAACGCGCCCGCGAGCTGGCCGTGCTCGAATCGCTCGACAACGGCAAGCCCGTCAAGGAGACCCGCGACATCGACCTTCCCCTGGTCGCGGCCCACTTCTTCTACCACGCGGGCTGGGCGGACAAGCTCGCGCACGCCGGACTCGGCCCGTCACCGCGCCCGCTCGGCGTGGCCGCGCAGGTCATCCCGTGGAACTTCCCGCTGCTGATGCTCGCCTGGAAGGTCGCGCCCGCGCTGGCGACCGGCAACACGGTGGTGCTCAAACCCGCCGAGACCACCCCGCTGACCGCCCTGGCGTTCGCGGAGATCTGCCAGGAGGCGGAGCTGCCGCCCGGCGTGGTCAACATCGTGACCGGCGCGGGCGGCACCGGCCGGGCGGTGGTCGCCCACCCGGACGCGGACAAGGTCGCCTTCACCGGCTCGACCGGCGTCGGCAAGGAGATCGCCCGCGCCGTGGCCGGCACGTCCAAGCGCCTCACCCTGGAGCTGGGCGGCAAGGGCGCCAACATCGTGTACGACGACGCGGCCGTCGACCAGGCCGTGGAGGGCATCGTCTCCGGGATCTTCTTCAACCAGGGCCACGTGTGCTGCGCCGGCTCCCGGCTGCTGGTCCAGGAGTCGATCGCCGAGGAGCTGCTGGCCAGGCTGCGGGCCAGGATCGAGCGGCTGCGGCTCGGCGACCCGCTGGACAAGAACACCGACATCGGCGCCATCAACTCGGCCGCGCAGCTGGCCAGGATCCGCGAGCTGGCCGCGGCCGGCGAGGCGGAGGGCGCGAGCGGCTGGTCGCCCGCGTGCCCGATCCCGGAGCGCGGCTACTGGTTCCCGCCCACCGTGTTCACCGGCGTGACCCAGGCGCACAGGATCGCCCGCGAGGAGATCTTCGGGCCGGTCCTGTCGGTGCTCACCTTCCGCACCCCCGAGGAGGCCGTGGCCAAGGCGAACAACACGCCGTACGGGCTGTCCGCCGGGGTGTGGACGGAGAAGGGCTCCCGCATGTTGTGGACCGCGAGCCGGCTGCGCGCCGGCGTCGTGTGGTCCAACACCTTCAACGTGTTCGATCCCGCCAGCCCGTTCGGCGGCTACAAGGAGTCCGGTTACGGCCGCGAGGGCGGCCGGCACGGGCTGGAGGCATACCTTGGCTGACAGGACCCCCTCCGCGCCGGCTCGCGTGGCCGTGCGCAGGACGTACAAGCTCTACCTCGGCGGGGCGTTCCCGCGTTCGGAATCAGGCAGGTCGTACCCGGTGACATCCTCTCGCGGAGTCCACCTCGCCAACGCGGCCCTGGCCTCGCGCAAGGACGTGCGCGACGCCGTCGTGGCGGCGCGCAAGGCCTTTCCCGGCTGGTCGGGCCGCACCGCCTACAACCGCGGCCAGATCCTCTACCGGATCGCCGAGATGATGGAGGGCCGCCGGGCGCAGTTCGCCGCGGAGGTGGCCGCGGCCCAGGGCATGAGCGAGGCGCGGGCCCAGGGCGTGGTGTCCGCCGCGGTCGACCGCTGGGTCTACTACGCCGGCTGGGCCGACAAGCTCGGCCAGGTGCTCGGGGCGGCCAACCCGGTGTCGGGCCCCTACTTCAACCACTCCCAGCCCGAGCCGACCGGGGTCGCGGGCATCCTCGCGCCGGCCGGCTCCCCGCTGCTCGGCCTGGTCGCGGTGCTCGCGCCCGTCATCACCGCGGGCAACACGGCGGTGCTGGTGGCCGGCGAGCGGGCGCCGCTGCCCGCCGTCACGCTCGCCGAGGCGCTGGCCACCTCCGACCTGCCCGGCGGCGTCGTCAACATCCTGACCGGCCGCCTGCGCGAGCTGGCGCCGCCGCTGGCCGGGCACGCCGACGTGAACGCCCTGGACCTGGCCGGGGCGGGCGAGCTCGCCGGTGAGCTGGAGGAGCTGGCGGCGGGCACGCTCAAGCGGGTCGTACGGCCGGGCCGCCACGACGACTGGCCGGACGCCGATCCCGGCGTGGCCCGCATCCGGCCCTTCGTGGAGACCAAGACGGTCTGGCACCCGATGGGCGTGTGACGGCTCCGGCCGGGCGCGCTCCGCGCCCGGCCGGGTGGTCGCCGCTCAGCCGGGGTGGTCGATGGTGATCACGACGTTGCCGATCTTCTGGCCGGAGTCGACGTAGCGGTGCGCCTCGACGATGTCGGCCAGCGGGTATCGCCGGTCGATGACCGGCCTGAACCGGCCCGACTCGATCAGGTCGCGGAAACGCAGCGCCGTGTCCCGGTCGTGCTTCGGCAGGGGGATGAGCACTCTCCTGCCGCCGAGCGGCCGGGTGACGAGCGCGAGGAACACGTTCTGCCACATCGGGCCGACGTCGGAGGCGGCGTAGACGCCCCGCGGTTTCAGCAGCCGCCGGCAGCGGCCGAACGTGCTCTTGCCGACCGCGTCGATGACGACGTCGTAGCGGCCGGGGTCGCGGGTGAAGTCGGTGGTGGTGCGGTCGATGACCCGGTCGGCGCCGAGCCCGCGTACGAGCTCCATGGTTTGTGTGTCGCAGACCGCGGTCACGACGGCCCCGAGCGTCTTCAGCAGCTGGACGGCGGCCGAGCCGATGGCCCCGGTCGCGCCGTAGACCAGGACGTCGTGGCCCTCCCTGATCCGTGCGGCCGTGATGATCGACAGGGCGTAGTGCGAGCCCTCGGTGCTGGGCGCGGCCTCCTCGTAGCTCAGGCCGGCCGGGATGGTGGCGAGCGTGCCCTTCTCGGAGACGGTCATGTAGGCGGCGTGGGCGCCGAACGTGGCGTCGTTGTAGCCGAACACCCGCTCGCCGGCCTTGTAGGCGGTGACCTCGCCGCCCACCGCCTCGATCTCCCCGGCGAACTCGTTGCCGAGCACGCGCATCCGCGGCCGGAGGAAACCCGCGAAGAACCTCCACAGGAACGGCTTGGCGGCGCGCAGGGCGCAGTCGGTGCGGTTGACCGTGGTCGCGTGCACCTTGATGAGCAGTTCGTCCGGCTTGACCGTGGGTTTGTCGATCTCGGTCACACCGACCACGTCGGGCGGGCCGTAACGTAATCGCACCGCGGCTTTCATGTCCGGATTCTAGCCAGCGTCCCCGGCGGGCGCGCCGGCCGTGAGCCGGGGTTCCTCCGGCTCGCGGCGGCGCCCGGCGGGGGTCTCAGCCGAGGCGGGCCAGTTCCTCCGCGCTGAGCTCCAGGTCCACGGCGGCGAGCGAGTCGACGATGCTCTCGGGGCGGCTCGCGCCCGGGATGGGGATGACCACGGGGCTGCGGGCGAGCTCCCAGGCCAGGCAGACCTGGTGCGGGGAGACGCCGCGCTCCTTCGCGATCTCGGAGAAGGCGGCGTGCCGCTCGCTCAGCTCCCCGGTACGCCCGATGCCGCCCAGCGGCGACCAGGGCAGGAAGGCCAGGCCCAGCTCGGCGCAGACGTCGATCTCGGGCTCGCTGGAGCGGAACCGCGGCGAATACTCGTTCTGCACGCTCACCAGGCGCTCGCCCAGGATGTCGTGGGCGGTCCTGATCTGCTGGGGGTCGGCGTTCGAGATGCCCGCCATCCGGATCTTGCCGGCGTCGTGCAGGTCCTTCAGCGCGCCCATGGTCTCCTCGTACGGCACCTCCGGGTCGGGCCGGTGGTGCTGGTAGAGGCCGATGCTGTCCACGCCGAGCGCCTTGAGCGAGCGGTCGCAGGCCTGCTTGAGATAAGACGGGCGGCCGTCCTTGCTCCAGCCGCCGCCCGGCGTGCGGGTGTGCCCGCCCTTGGTGGCGACGAGCACGCTGCCGGCGTCTCCCCGCCACTGGGCCAGCGCCTTGGCGACCAGGCGTTCGTTGTGGCCGACGTCGTCGTGCGACGGTGTGTAGGCATCTGCCGTGTCGATCAACGTCGCACCGGCGTCATGGGCGGCCAGAAGGGTGCGGATCGACTGGGCCTCGTCGGGCATGTGCCCGGCCACCGACATGGGCATGGCGCCCCGCCCGATGGCGGCTGGAGCGCGCTCCAGGTCAATCCGCTCAGGGCCGGGTCAGGTGCGGGCGGCGGTCAGGCGTCTGCCGAGGCGCTGGGCGGGGGCCTCGACGAGACGGTGGCTCGCCAGGCACAGCGGGATCAGGACGAGGAGGTACAGCGTGAGGTCCGGGAGCACGTGCAGCAGGAGCGGATGCAGCAGGTAGAGGGAGAAGCTGATCACGCCGAGCTCCGTCAGCCAGCGGGGGAACGCCCGGCCGCGCAGCGCGAGCCCGAGGGTGAAGACGCCGAAGGCCAGCACGAGCGCCGGGGCCCAGGCGGGGTCGTCCTTGGCGGGGATCCCGCACGCCAGCACCGCCGCGGCGGCGAGCGCGGCCGTACGCCAGGAGGTCGTGCCCCGCTCGGCCCGGTAGACCGCCGTGCCGGTGAACATCGAGGCCAGGATGATCACGCCCTGCCAGGTGCCGCCCCGGCTGCCGAGGATCACCAGCGCCAGCCCGAGCAGACCGCCGGCGACCGCGGCCATGGTACGCCCCCCGCCGCGGCCGAGCACGGTGACCGCGATGGCGGTGACGACCGCGAGCCCGAGCAGCGCGGCCATGAGGTCGGCGCCGCCCTTGACCGACGTCCCCGGCAGCAGCAGCCCCAGGGGCACGGCGAGCAGCGCCAGGCCGCCGGCGATCCAGGCCGACCGGTGTGCCTGCCCGGCCGCGAACAGCGCGACGCACATCAGGTAGAACGCCATCTCGTACGAGAGCGTCCACATCACGCCGATGACGGCGGGCAGGTTGAGCAGTTCCTGCGTCATGGTCAGGTTGCCCAGCAGGACCACGGCCAGGGGGCGCTGCCCGAGCCCGGGGTCGAGGACGGGCAGGCCGGCGCAGGCGAGCAGGACGGCCAGGGCGCAGGCGGCCAGCAGCAGCGGGAGAAGGCGGAAGGCCCGGCCGGTCCAGAAGGCGCGCAGGTCGCCTCGCCGCTCCAGGGAGGCGGGGATGATGTACCCGCTGACCAGGAAGAACACGAACACGCCCCACGTGCCGAGATCGATCCGGCGGTCAACTTCCGCCCACACGGCGGGCA
This sequence comes from Nonomuraea mesophila, assembly GCF_004352805.1. Taxonomy (NCBI): domain Bacteria; kingdom Bacillati; phylum Actinomycetota; class Actinomycetes; order Streptosporangiales; family Streptosporangiaceae; genus Nonomuraea; species Nonomuraea mesophila. Next base: position 21,777 of record NZ_SMLD01000030.1, on the reverse strand, counting down.
GGTAGGTCCAGCCGGCGTGGTGCATGGTGACGGCCAGCGCGGCCGGCCCGCGGAGGGCGTCCAGCCAGGCCAGCCGGTGGGGGGCCGCGAACATCTGCCGGATTCTAGGACATTAGTGACTATTTCCTGCCTTTGGGTTGGGTGGTGGCTGAACCGCCCGGCCTGACGCTGCGTACCTCAGAACGTGCGCTGCCGCGAACATGGTCACGGTCCGTCCGCTGTGGGATCATGTGGGCCACGCACCACGGTCACCGGACCGCAGGCGTCCGGGGCCGGCCGGTCCAGACGGACGTTGCGGGGTGGCGATGAGAGCTTCCGCGCCAGTTCACGCCGGTGCCGTGCTCGGCGTGGGCGTCGTGGTGCTGGTCTCCGTCCTGTGGTTCGGCGGCGGCGCGGGCACGCCGGAGATCGCCGGGCTGCCCTCCGCGGGGCCGCTCGCCGAGTGGGGCCTGCCGCTGGCGCGGCTGGGGCACGACCTGTGCGCCGTGGCGTGCGTCGGCGCCCTGCTGGCCGCGGGCGTACTGGCCCCGGCGGGCTCCCCGGAGGCGGCGCGGTGCGTGCGTGCGGCCGGATGGTGGGCGCTCGGCTGGGCGTTCGCCTCCCTCGCCGGCTACGTGCTGACCCTGTCGACGTTCTTCGCCCTGCCTCCCGCGCGGGTCCTCGCCGCCTCGCACCTCCTCGGTTACGGCACGTCGCTGCCTCAGACCAGGGCGCTGCTGGTGGTGGTGGCCGTGACCTTCGTGGTGGCGCTGGCCACGCTGGTGCCGCGCCTGCCCCGGTGGCTGCCGCTGGTGCCGGCCGTGGGCGCGCTGCTGCCGCCCGCGTACGTGGGCCACGCCGCCTCGGCGGCCGACCACGACGTCGCGATCTCCGCCCTGATGGCGCACCTGGTGGGCGTGTCGGTGTGGGTGGGCGGCCTGTACGCGGTGCTCGTGCACTTCCGCCGGTCCGGTGACCTGGCCGTCGTGCTGGCGAGGTTCAGCACGATCGCGCTGTGCTGCTTCGCCGCGGTGGCCTTCTCCGGCCTGGCCGGCGGCTGGGTGCGGCTGGAGACGCCGTCCGACCTGTGGCAGAGCGGCTACGGCCGGCTCCTGCTCGGCAAGGTCGCCGTGCTGGCGGTGCTCGGCTGGTTCGGCTGGAACCACCGCCGCCGCACCGTCATGGGCGTGACGGATCGCGGGGTGCGGCGTACCTTCGTCCGGCTGGCGGCGGGCGAGATGGCCGTGATGGCGGCGGCGATGGGCCTGGCCGTGGGCCTGTCCCGCACCCCGCCGCCCGTGGGCGGCGACGGCCATGCGGCGCACGGCGTGCTGGAGTACGAGCTCGCGCCGTTCACCCCCGGCGCGCTGATCACCGAGGTACGGCTGGACCCGCTGGTCCTGCTGCTGCTCGCGCTGCCCGCCGCCGGTTACCTCGCGGGCATGCGCAGGGCGGCCGGCTGGCCGCCGGCCCGCTCGTTCGCCTGGCACGCCGGGCTGGTCCTGGTCGCGCTGGCGCTGGTCGGCGGGGTCGGCGGGTACGCGCGGGCGATGGCGTCCGCGTACGCGCTGCAGCACGTCACGCTCACCGTCGTCGCTCCGCTGCTGCTCTGCCTGGGGGCTCCCGTCACCCTGGCGGCACGGGCCACCGGCCCCTCCTCCCAGTACGGCGACCTCGGCTCGCGCGCCTTCGGACGCCGGATCGTCCGGCCCGGCCTGCTGCTGACCGCGTACCCGGTGCTGTTCCTGCTGCTGTACGGGACCGCGTGGCTCCCGTGGTCCCTGTCCGCCTACGGCTCCCACCTGGCCACCGTGGCGTTGTTCCTCGGGCTCGGGCTGGCCGTGTCGTGGGTGCTGGCGGGCGCCGACCCGCTGCCCCGGCCGTTCCCGTGGGCCGCGCGGGCCCGGCTGCTGGCGGTGGCCGCCGTGGTGCACCTGGCGCTCGGGGCGTACCTGCTGACGGGGCCCCGCGTCGCGGCCGACTGGTTCCTGCAGGCGGCCGAGGCCGGCGTGCCGGTGGCCGACCAGCGCCTGGCCGGCGCCGTTCACCTGATCGTGCCGCTGCTCGCCTTCGCGCCGCTCGCCGTACGGCTGGCCCTGGAACGGCAGGCGGCGCGCGTGCGCGCCCGGGAGCGCGTCGCCGACGGTCACTCCTCCCACACGGGGACGAGGGGGAGGCCGCGCGCCTGACGGGCCTCGTCGACGAGCCGCTGGATCAGCTCCGTCTTGGCCCGGGTGTAGGCCGCGACGTCCACGTCGTCGCCGGCCAGGTGGCGCTTGAGCGCGGCGTACTCGGAGGCCGCCCGCGGATGGGCTCTCAGGTGATCGCGCAGCAGCCGCTCGTTACGGGTGTCCCACGTGTCGGCCCGCACCACGTGCAGGTGGTGACTGCGCCGGCCCGAGGCGTCCGCGCGGAAGTAGAACAGCCGCTCGCGCATGCCCGTCTCCTCGCCGTGGTAGCCGAGGCCCGTCAGCGCCCGCTCGCGATCGGACACCGCTTCCAGGGCGGGCACCGAGGCCATCAGGTCGATGATCGGCTTGGCCGCGAGGCCGGGCACGGAGGTGCTCCCCACGTGCTCGATCTCCAGGAAGACCCCCGGCAGCGCCACGAGCAGTTCCTCGCACGCCTGCTCCGCCAGCGACGGCCACGCCGCGTCGTAGTCCACGATGACGATGGTCATGCCTGCCTCAGCTCCTCGAAGATCTCCGGTTCGCGTGACCGGTGGGTCACAGCGGGAGATTCTCCGCCATCCGGCGGCGGGCCGCCAAAACGGGCGGGTGTCAGTCGATCGGCGAGGGAGGCGGGTCTCCGAGCGCCGCCAGGTCCGCCCAGAACCCGTCGGGGATCACCGTGTCGGCGAGGCTCCCCAGCTGGGCCAGTCGCTCGGCCGAGGTGACGCCGACGACCGTGGAGTGAATGCGGGGCTCGGCGAGGGAGAAGTGCAGCGCCGCCGCGGCGAGCGTGACGCCCCACCGCTCGCACAGCGCCTTGAGCCGCTCGACGTGCGCGGCGAACTCGGGGGAGACCCTCCGGTAGCCGTAGCGGGTGGCGTGCCGTGCCGAGCCGCCCAGGATGCCGCCGCCGAAGGGAGCGGCGTTGAAGACCGTCATGTCCCTTTCCGTGGCGAGCCGCAGGATCTCCTCCGCGCGCCGGTCGACCAGGGTGTAGCGGTTGTGGGTGAGCACCGCGTCGAACGCGTCGGTGCGGATGTAGTCCTCCACCATGGTGCCGCCGCCGACGGCGATGCCGATCGCCCCGACGAGCCCCTGCTCGCGCAGCGCCACCAGGGCGGGCACGGCGCCGCCTCGGGCCATCGCCTCGCCGACCGTGATGGTCATCGGGTCGTGCAGGTGGTAGATCGGCAACGTCTCGACGCCGAGGCGGGAGGTCGTCTCCTCCCAGGACCGCATGACCCGGTCACCGTCGAACACGCCGGTGTCGGGGTCGCGGTCGGCCTTGGAGAAGATCGTCACGCCGTCGGGCGCCTGCTTGAGCGCGGTGCCGATCAGCTTCTCCGAGCGCCCGCCGGCGTAGTTGTTGGAGGTGTCGAGCTGGCGGAAACGGCCCGCCACCATCATCTCGGCCAGCGCCTCGTCGCCGGGGCCTGCGCCGAGAGCCGACGTGCCGACGGTCAGCGGCTGAAGTGGCACCTCGCTGCCGGGCACGCGGCGGCCCTGCTGATCCGGCATGTCCCGCTCCTTCGCACGCGCTCCGCGGTGATCCTGCCGACGATCATGTCATGCGCCGCCGGGGCGGCCCCCTCAGGGGGTGGAGTACGGCTCGAACGCGCGGAGGAGCCCGCCCATCGGCGGCACGTCCGCGACGAACCCGAACCGGCCGTCGCGCATCTGCGTGGCCGCGTCGAGGAACGCGCCGAGCGCGTACCGGGACAGGGCGCCGCCGATGCTCACCCTGCGCACCCCGATCCCGGCGAGCTGCTCCAGCGTGATCGCCGGGTCGGCGAAGCCCATCACCACGTTCACCGGCCTGCCGACGGAGGAGACGACCGCCTTCATCTCGTCGAGCGTGCGCAGCCCCGGAGCGTACAGGACGTCGGCGCCCGCCTCCTCGAACGCCTGGAGACGCCGGATGGTGTCGTCGAGCCCGCCCGCGTCGTACAGCAGGTTCTCGGCCCTGGCGGTCAGCACAAGCGGGACGGGCAGCCCGCGCGTGACCTCGACGGCGGCCCGCACGCGCTCGACGGCGAGCCCGAAGTCGTAGATCGGCGTCCTGCGGTCGCCGGTGGCGTCCTCGATGGACACGCCGGCCACCCCGCAGGCGCAGGCGTCCGCGATCATCCCGGCCGCCTCGGCGGGGTCGTCGGCGAAGCCGTTCTCCAGGTCGGCGTTGACGGGCAGCGCGGTCGCCTCGCTGATGACGCGGCAGTTGTCGAGGACGTCCTGCCGGGAGGCCCGGGTGCGGCCGGCCTGGTTGGCCACGCCGAGGCTGGTGGTGGCGAGGGCGTCGAACCCCAGCGAGGCCAGCAGCCTGGCCGTGCCGGCGTCCCACGGGTTGGGGAGCAGGAACGGCTCAGGGCCGTCGTGGAGCGCCCGGAAGCGCGTCGCGCGGGCCGTCTGGTCGGTCATGGTGCTCTCCCATCGTGAGCTGCGGTGATGCCCTCACTCTCGCCGCTCGGAGAGGCATCAGTCAAATGCATGGAAGTGATGTACGCGATCAGGAATACTGATAGGTGTGACTGTCGAGGAGATCGAGGCGTTCACCGCCATCGCCGAATTGGGCGGGTTCACCGACGCGTCCAGGAAGCTCAACCGGTCCCAGCCCGCGATCAGCCGCCGCATCCGCGAACTGGAGCAGTCGCTGGGCGCCGCCCTGTTCGAGCGGACCGGCCGCAGCGTGGTGCTCACCGACGCGGGCCGGGCGCTGCTGCCGTACGCGGAGGCCGCGCTGGCGGCGATCCGCGACGGCGAGCGGGCCGTGCGCGAGGCGGCCGAGCGGCCCGGCGGCTCCGAGACCCTCAGCCTGGCCATCGTCGGCACCCTGGCCGACTCGCACCTCGTCGAGGCGCTGCGCACGTTCGAGTCGCGTTTCCCCGAGTCCTCGGTCGAGCTGCGCACCGCCACGAGCCGCGAGGTGAGCGCCCTGGTCCGCGGCGGCGAGGCGACCCTGGGCCTGCGCTACTTCCCCGACGCCGACCCCAAGCTCGAGTCCATCCCGCTCGGCGTCGAGAAACTCCTGGTCGTCGTGCCCGCCGCGCATCCCGTCACCGCCCGCCGCCTGCCCGGCCTGCGGGCCTTCGAGGGCGAGCGATGGCTGGGCTTCCCGCCCGAGCGGGGACAGCCCGACTCCTTCGGCCACCTGCTCGACCGCCGGCTGCCCGCGATGGGGCTGGCCGGCGCCCCGATCACCAGGGTCGACAGCCTCACCGCGCAGAAGCGGCTGGTGCAGGCCGGTCTCGGCGTCGCGCTCATGCCCGTCAGCAGCGTCAGGGAGGAGCTGCGGATCGGCAGCCTGCGGGCGGTCGAGGTGGACGACCTGGACGCCGCCCTGCCCGTGGTCGCCGTACGCCGGCGGCGCGGCCACTGGAGCCGGCCGGCGGCTGCGTTCCTGGAAGTGCTGCGGGACCACACACCCGGCGTACTGGACTGACGGGCCGGCCGGCGCTGTGACCGGCCGCCCGCCCGGCGTACTGGACTCGCGGGCCGCCCAAGCCCGTCATCAGCCGATGGGGCGGGTCCTGACGCGGAGCGTACGCGCGTCGCCCGGCTGCGGTTCGGCCGACATGCCGGCCCGGACCAGCGCGCGCACGCAGGCCTCCATCCCGCCCGCGGCGGGCAGGTGCCGCTCGGCGAAGGTCACCAGGAAGACGCCGTCGTGCCCGCCCTCGACGGCGAACCCGTCACCACCGCCCGTCGCGGCGCACCCGGACCGGCGCAGGACCGCGCCGATGCGTTCGGCGTCGCGGTCGCGTTCGCTCCACAGGGGCCGCCCGCCGGATCCCCGCCCGTACGTGGGCCCCTCGTCCGGCTTGGGAGTGCCCGGCGACCGGCTGCCGGTCGTGTGCGGTGCGCCGTGGACGCCCGGCCGGTCGTCGCCGCAGGCGGCGGGGCGTTCGCGCCAGGTCTTCGCCATGGGTCACCTCCTCGGTCCGCATCGAGGCCGCAAGGAGCCTCAAGGGGTTCGCCTCTGCCCTGTACGGCGGGGACGAAACGGGTCAGCCCGGGGGCGCGCGGTGCTCCACGAGGAGGAGCGCGATGTCGTCGGCGCGCTGGCTGGTGTGCGGGGCGTGGTTGAGCAGCGTGTCGCAGAGCTGGTGGACGGGCTGGCCGGCGGCGCGGCCGAAGTGTCCGGCGAGCTCACCGATGGCCTCGCCCAGGTCGACTCGGGGCGTCTCGACGAGGCCGTCGGTGTAGAGGGCGAGGACGGCGCCCGGCGGGAACGGCACCTGGACGGTGGGGTATTCGGCGTCGCCCTGGACGCCGAGCAGGATGCCGGCGGGCACGTCGATGATCTCGGCGGGCTGGCCGGGCGGGCGCAGCAGCGGCGGCGGGTGCCCGGCGCTGGCCGCCCAGAGCGTACGCAGCCGCAGGTCGAAGGAGACGAGCAGGCAGCTGGTGAACAGGTCGGGGTCCAGGTCCATGAGCAGGCGGTTGGTGAGCTTGAGCACGTCGCCGGGGCTCGCCCCCGCCGCCGCGTAGGCGTGGATGGCGGTCCTGACCTGCCCCATGAGCGCGGCGGCCGTGACGTTGTGGCCCTGCACGTCCCCGATGATCGCCGCGGCCTTGGTGTGGCCCAGGCGGATCATGTCGTAGAAGTCGCCGCCGATCCCCACGCCGCGGGTGGCGGGCACGTACCGGGCGGCCACGTCCAGCCCGGCGATCTCGGGCAGGCTGCGGGGGAGCAGCGAGGTCTGGAGGGTGTGGGCGAGCCGGTCCTTGGCGTCGTAGAGCAGCGCCCGGTCGAGGGCCTGGGCGATGAGCCCGGCCATCGCGGTGAGGCTGGCCCGCATCTCGTCATTGAACGGGTAGGGCTCGCCGAAGGCCAGCACGCACACGCCGGCCACGGTGTCGGAGGTGCGCAGCGGCAGGAACGCCCAGGCGGCCATCTCGTCGCGGACCTCGGCCCCCGGGTACGTCCGGTGCAGCTCCTCGACGTCGGAGAAGAAGGCGGGCTCGCCGGTGCGCAGGACGTCCTGGGCGGGGGCGCCGGCGGCCAGCGGAAGGCGGTCGAACCGCTGGACGAGGGCCGGCTCGTAGCCGTGCGAGCCGATGACGTTCAGCCTGCCGCCGTCGGCCGCCATGATCGTCAGCGCCCGTGCGTCGAACACCGGCATGACGTGGTCGGCCACCATGTCGACGATCTCCTGTACGTTGAGCGCCCGGCTCAGCGTCGCCGCGAGGTGGAGCAGGTTGTAGAAGACGTCCTCCCGGGGGTGGCCGACGATGCCGGCCACGGGCTCGCCGGGGAGCCGGCCCGGCCGATCGGCCGCCGCCTCCGTGATGTACAGGCTGATGCCGGACGAATCCGGATACAGGCTGATGCGCAGGGCACGGCCATCGGGGTCCCGTACGACGCAGGACGTGGGCTCCTGGCTGACGGCAGCGGCGCGGAAATGGTGCTCGAACAGCGGATCCTTCAGCCACGCCACCGCCCTGGAGAGCGGCTCGCCCAGCCTGCCGGTGAGGTCGACGCCGAGCAGGCCGGCCGTCCCCGCGCTGACGAAGGTCAGGCGTCCCTCCATGTCCAGGCCCACGCAGCCGTGGCGCAGCCGGTCGAGGTAGCCGGTCGAGGCGAGGGCGCGGTGCACGTCCGGCAGCGCGGCCCACGAGGGGCTGAGGGCGCGCGGCTCGCCCCCGGACCGCGGCGGGATCCCGGCGCGGGCGGCCTCCTCCATGCTGGCGCCGAGCTCCCGGGTGGCGCGCTCGATGGTCTCCCGCTCGTGGAGGGTGAGCTCCGTGGCGTGCGACGGCGGCCACAGCAGGACCAGCGAGCCCCACACGTCCCCGTCCGACTGGATCGGGGCGGCGGCCACGGCGAACGGGTACGGCAGCGCGATCGCCGTCGCCGGGAAACGGCAGGCGAGCTTCTGGTAGTCGGGCACCCAGATGAGCCGGCGCTCGCGTACGGCGCCCGACGCCGGGACGTCCGCGCTCACCCGTATCCGGGTCCACGGTCTGACGATCTGTGAGGGCAGCCCGGTCTCCGTCTCCATGAGCAGCACCTGGCCCTCATCGGCCAGCAGGTAGACCGCGCCGATGTGCGCACCCGTGTCGCGTACGGCCTGGGCCAGCACCTCGTCCACGGCAAGGGCATGGTTCGCGGCAGCGCCGACGACGCCATCCTGCACGGCCTACCTCGCTCCGGCCCGCGGTGACGACGGTGCTGCGCTGCCCTGACCAGCCATAGGCCAACGGTAAGTGGCCCTGCTTGAGATCTAGAACCGGCATTACCGGGTTCTGATGACAAGCTTGTAGAAACTTGGGCGTTCCGGACAGTTGCCACTCCATCCTGGTATCTCCCAGGTACGCGATCATCCGCGCGCTCTCTAGGTTCTAGAGGATCACGCACCCCCAAGGAGATGATCACCGTGAACCGACCTTTCGAAGGAATCCCTCTGCGCGCCGGTGTCATCGCCGTCGCGCTGGCCGGCGGCCTGCTGGCGGCGCCCACCGCGGAGGCGGCCGCGGCGAGCGGCGGGCAGGCGGTCGTCTCGGTGTCGCAGGCCGCCGCTGCGAACACCGCTGCGAACACCGCTGCGCACACCGCCGCGCGCCCGCGCAACGGGAAGATCATCTATGACCGCTACTCCGGCGGCAGCGGCAGGCTGAGAATCCGGAACGGCACCTCGAAGGACGGCGTCGTCACCCTGGTCAAGGGCAGGAAGAAGGCGGTGAGCATCTATGTGCGCGCGCGGTCGTCCGCGAGCGTCAACGACGTCAGGAGCGGCACCTACCGCGTCTACTTCACCACTGGGCACCGGTTCCACGCCAAGAAGCGCAAGTTCACCAGGAACGCCTCCTACCAGCGCTTCGACCAGCGGCTGAGGTTCACCTCCACCAGCGGCTGGAGGCTGACACTCAACCCGGTCAGGGGAGGCAACGCCAGGACGCGCTCGGTGAACCCGAAGGACTTCCCGGCCTGAAGGCACTCCGTTTTTCATAGCACACTAGGAAAATCGTAGTAGGGTGTGGGCATGGAACTTGGTGTCGCCCTGCCCACGTCCGGTCCGCTGGCCACACCGGCCGGCATCGCCCGCGTCGCCCGCGAAGCCGAGCGGCTCGGATACGACTCGGTGTGGACCTACGAACGCCTGCTCCGGCCGACCGCCCCCGTGTCGATGGGGGGCGGCGAGCCGCAGCCCGCACCGGAGATCTACCGCAGCGTCTACGATCCGCTGGAGACGCTGAGCTACGTCGCCGCGCTCACCGAGCGCGTCAAGCTCGGCACCAGCATCGTCGGCGCCCTGCTGCACCCGGCCGTCGTGCTGGCCAAGCGGTTCGCCACGCTCGACCAGCTCAGCGGCGGCCGGGTCGTCGCCGGCCTCGGCCAGGGCTGGATGCCGCAGGAGTTCGCCGCGGCGAACGTGCCGATGAGCCGGATCGGGGCGGGCATGGACGAGATGATCGCCGCCATGCGGGCCTGCTGGGGGCCCGACCCCGTGACGTACGACGGGACGTTCACCCAGATCGCCGAGTCGGAGATCAACCCCAAGCCGGTGCAGGCCCACGTGCCGATCCTGCTCGGCTCCATGACGCCGGCCGGCGTGCGCAGGGCCGCGCGCGTCGCCGACGGGCTCAACCCGGTGGCGCTCTCCCACGACATGGTGACCGGCCTGGCCAAGACGTTCAGGTCGGCCGTCGCGGAGGCCGGCCGCGACCCGGAGTCGGTCACCGTCGTCGCGCGGGCCAACGTGCCGCTCACCGCCGGGCCGCTGGGCGACGACCGGCCGTTCCTCGGCGGCTCACCGCGGCAGATCGCCGCCGACCTCGAAGGGCTGGAGGGCATCGGCATCGACCACGTGCTCTTCTCCGCCATCGACCCCGACGCGCCGGGCGGGATGACCGGGCTGGACGAGATGATCGACCTCTACGCCGAGCTCATCGGCCTGGTCAGGGGCTGACGTCCGCGCCGCACTCAAGCGGCCTGGTCAGGGGCTGACGTCCGCGCCGGCGTGCAGCGGCCTCAGCACCCGTGGCCGGGGCGCTCCTGCGCGCACAGCTCGTTGATCTTGTTGCGGTCGGCCCAGGCGCACAGCTCCTGGAAGGCGTCGCGCAGGTCCTCGCCGGCGGGGGTGAGGCGGTAGAAGACCGCGCCGGCCGCATGACCTGCGCCGCCCTCCAGGCGGCGCTCCACGAGCCGCACCGCCATCAGCTCGCGCAGGCGGTCGGTGAGCAGGCCGTCGGTGATGCCGGGGACCGCCCTGGCCAGCTCGCTGAACCGGGCGGGCCGCTGCAGCAGCGCCACGATGATCATGCCGTTCCACCGCTTGCCGAGCACCCTGAACACGTCGATGAACTGCTCGCCGCAGATGATGCCCTCGCCGCTCCCGGCGGGGGCGGCGCGCTCGGAGACGTGTCCGGACATGGCCACCAGCGTACCCGCCGGATACGCGCGGGGACGGTGCCCAGCGGCGGCGCTCGTTCAGGGCCCGGCTCCGCCGATCCCGCACAGCCGGGGCACCTCGGCCATCATCACGTCCCCCACCAGGCTGCGGACCAGCAGCGTCTCGACGCCGAGCAACATCGCCCTGGCCGTGTCCCGCCGCAGGTAGGCGGTGTCGACGATGAGGCTGAGCTGACCGGTGTCCGCGGCGGTCCCCACGGTGAAGAACACCTTGAACCGCACCCCCGGCCACGCGTCCGCGACGTGGACGCGGGTCCTGGCGGTGAGCCCGGCCACGTCGGCGTCGGAGCCGGCGCGCGGCAGGTTCGGCCAGGAGCCGGCGCCGCGCCGGTCGTTGAAGAACGCGTCGAGGTCCGGCTCGCGACCGCGGCGCCACCCGACCTCCTCCCGCATGTCCCGCATCGCGAACGGGTCGTAGTGCGCGTTGCGGTAGGCCACCAGCGCGTTGCGCTGCGCGGCCCGGCACGTCGCGGCGAAGTCGGTGGCGGGCAGGTCGAGCACGAACAGGCCGTCCTGCCCCACCGTCCCGACCATGGAGCGGGTACGCGGGTCGCGCCGGTTGCTGTGCACCAGCTGCATGACGGCCCGCCGGCGGCCGCTCACCTCGGCGAGGACGGTGGCGCACGCGGCGAGCAGCACGCTGGTGGTGCCGATCGTCCAGCGCTCCGCCAGCCGCTCCGCCGCGGCGGCCAGCGCCACGGACTCCATGCCGACCTCGATGAACCGGGGCTCCTCGGGCTCGTGCGGCGCATGGTCGAACACGTCGAGCGGCACCTCGTCCAGCACGGAGCGCCAGTGGCGGATCGACCGCGCCGAACGCGCCTGGAACGCCTCCTCACGCTCCAGAACCGCCTGGTCCATGGGCTGCCACGCGGGCGGCGACAGCTCCTCTCCTCGCAGCAGCGCCCGCCACTCGGCGGACAGCAGGCCGAGCGCCTGGAAGTCCACCGCCAGGTGGGAGAAGACGAACGCCAGCGCCCTCGGCCGGCCGCCGTCCAGCACGACCACGCACCGCAGCGGCAGGTCCTCGCCGTGCGCGAAGACCGTCCTGCCCAGCTCGCCGGCGATCCGCTCGGCAGCCTGCAGCGGGCGTTCCCGCCCGGCCTCCACCAGCTCCACGGTCAGCTCGCCGCCGTGCGCCACCCGCTGCACGGGCCCGTCCGCCGTGCCGGCGAACGTGGTGCGCAGGCTCTCATGGCGTTCCATCAGCGTGCGCAGCGCTTCGAGCACGGCCGGCAGGTCACGCCGGCCGTAGACGGGCAGCACCCACGGGCAGTTGAGGAACGACTGGCTGTCCCCCATCAGGTGCACGGCCCGCCACATCAGCCGCTGCCCCCACGTCAGGGGAGCCTCGCCGCTCCTGGACCCGCCGAACGTCACCGTGGCACGCCCGGTCACGCCCGGTCTCCTTCCAGCAGCGGAGCCAGGGCGGCGGCCAGGGTGGCGACGTGCTCGAATGACGGCAGCGCGCCGCGCAGGTCGATGTCGACGCCGTACGTGTCCTCGATCTCGTCGATGAGGTGGATGCGGGCCAGCGAGGTGAGGCCGAGCGCCGAGAGCGGATGCTCGCCCGCCAGCACCTCCTCGGGGCTGAGCTCGCCGCCGGACACGCCGGCGATCAGCTCGGCCAGCTCCCGCTCCAGCCGTCCCGCGTCCGCCGTCACCGCGCACCCCCGAGCGCGCCGCCCGCGGCCCTGTCAGCGGCCCTGTCAGCGGCCCTGTCAGCGGCCCTGTCAGCGGCGCTGTCAGCGGCCCCGTCAGCGGCCCCGTCAGCGGTGCCGCCGGCGGCGCCGTCGGGCCTGCCGGCGGTGTCGCCCCCGGTATCGGCCGTGGTGTCGCCCCCGGTATCGCCCCCGGTGTCGTCCTGGCGCAGCCGTACGCTGCGCGGGCGCATGTCGCGCCAGACCTCGTCGATGTGGCTCAGGCACTCGTCCTTCGAGCCGGCGAACCCCTCGGTCCGCCACCCGTCAGGGGGCTGCCGGTCGGCCGGCCACGTGGAGTACTGGTCCTCGTCGTTGACGACCACCTGGTGTCGTTGTGTCACGGTGCTGCCTCCGTCGTCGTCTTCTCCAGCGGCTTCGTGGGGGTGGTGCCGCGCAGGGCCTGGACGCCGACGAGGTCGTCGGCGACGGCGTCGGGCACGTCGTGATCGAACCGGGTCAGCGCCGGGATCCGCATCGCGACCAGGGCGATCGCCAGGATGGCGACGCCGAAGAGCACGTACATGAATCCGATGCCGCGGCCGGGACCGGTGCCGATGAGCGTTCCGACGGTCGGCGCCAGCGCACCGCCGTCAAGCAGCAGCGGGTCGAGCACGGAGGCGGCGTACGGGGCGACGAGGCCGAAACCGATCGGCAGCGTGGACCAGGCGACGAGCGTGTTCATGGCGAACACCCGGCCGTGGAAGCGCTGGGGCACCTTGACCTGCACGATGGTGGCGTAGATGCCGTTGAGCAGCGTCAGCCAGGCCGTCATGCCGCACACGCCGACCGCGATCACCACCAGGTCGGCGCGTACGCCGGTGACCAGGCAGAAGACGCCCAGGGCCAGGGTGCACAGCAGCACCCCGCGCAGCCGCAGGCGGCGCGGCCCACCCCAGACGATCATGATGAGCGCGCCCGCGAACGTGCCGACGCCCGCCAGGAACGAGATCCGGCCCACGTCGGGCAGCCCGGCGAACGACAACACCAGCGGCCCGAACATCAGCAGCAGCGGCGAGAGGAACACGTTCAGCACGACGAAGAACAGCAACATGGAACGGAAACCGCGGTGGCCGAGCGAATAGCGCAGCCCGCCCAGGATCTCCGCCTTCATCGACTCCCTGCGCCGCCACGGCATGCTGCCGGGGAAGCGCACCACGAGCAGCACGGCGATCGCGACCGCGTACCCGGCCACGTCCAGCAGCAGGATGCCGCCGAGCCCGACGGTGGCGAGCAGCCCGACCGCGAAGATCGGTACGAGCAGCTGGGCTGTGCCGTTGCCCAGTTGCATGATGCCGACCGCGTGCCCGAGGTAGACCTTGGGCACGAGCTGCGGCATCGCCGAGAAGTACGCGATGCGCTGGAACGTGAGCGCGACCGACAGGCAGCCCAGCAAGGGGTAGATCATCTCCGCCGACAGGTTGCCCGTCCACAGCAGCACGCCCAGCGTGAGCTGGATGGCGAACGCCGCGGCGTCGCCCGCCAGCATGACCGTGCGCCGGTTCGTCCGGTCGACGATGGCGCCCGCGAGCGGCGCGACCAGCATCCCCGGCACCAGTCCGACCACGGCCATCAGCGCGAACTTCGCCACCGAACCCGTCGTCGTGTAGATCCACAACGGCACGGCGAACTCGGTCAGCGCCGACCCGGTCACCGACACGAGCTGGCTCAGCGCGACGGCCAGGAACCTCGCGATGCTCGGCTGGGCTCCCGCCGGGGCGTGCGGCGTGCTGGAGTGCGACACGTCGTGCAGCCACCAGGTGGCGCCGGGGTCGCGGTCCGGCGGTGGATCGTCCAGCGCGTCATGGGTGGTGGTGATGATCGCGGCCAGCTCATCCGCCCGATATTTCAGGAAAAAGTGGCCGGCCTCCGCGAGCACCACCACGGCCGACGTCGACGACAGGAAGTGCCATTCCCGGAAACGTTCCTCGTAGTAGTCGGTCGCCGGATCCTCGGTGCCCACGATGCTGATCACGGGCGCGTCCAGCCGTTCCGTGCCGGCCGCGAACAGGCGCGTGTAGTAGTCCTCCGCCTCCCGCGAGTCGCGGCGCATGTTCCGTACGATGCGGCGGGCCTGCGCGGGGTCCACCTCGTTCATGTCGAGGCCGAGCGAGATCAGCCAGTTGACGTAGCGCTGGTCGCCGCGGAGCCGCTCGGCCTCGGCGAACCGGGCGATCCGCGACAGCAACGCGCCCTTCGGCCGCGCGAACGGGAAGATGCCGCCGATGTAGACGGCGACGAGCCGCCGTCCCGCGGCCTCCAGCCTGCGGGCGATCTCCACGGACAGGGCCGATCCGACCCCGCAGTGCCCGTACAGCGCCACCGGGCCTTCGACCTTGTCCAGGATCTCCCGCACGCACCCGGCGGCCAGCTCGTCGAAGGACGGTTTCTCCTCGTCGACGCCGACGTCGTGACCGGGGATCGCCACCGACCACAGCGCGTTCCCGTCGGGCAGGGCGTCGGCCAGGGGCTGGTAGACGACGGCGCTGCCGCCGCCGTACGGCACGCACACGTACGTCAGCACCGGCGGCGTGCTGCGCTCGGGCGTCAGCCGGTGCAGCAGCGTACGCGGCCCGCGCCGATCGGCCGGGGTGTCGGCCAGCGCCGCCAGCTCGCGGATGGTGCGGTGCTTGAACACGTCCATCACGCTGACCCCGGCGCCCGTCCGCGCCCTCAGCCGCGCCACCACCTGCGTGGCCAGCAGCGAATGACCGCCGAGGTCGAAGAAGTCGTCGTCCACGCCGACCGCGTCGAGGCCCAGCAGGTCCGCCCAGATCTCGGCCAGGGCCTGCTCGGTGGGCGTCCCGGGCGCGACGAGCTCGACCCCGGCGTCACGGCCGGCGACCGGCGCGGGCAGGGCCCGGCGGTCCAGCTTGCCGCTCGGGTTGAGCGGCAGGGAGGGCAGGGTGACGTACGCGCTCGGCACCATGTAGTCGGGCAGCGTGCGCTTCAGCCCGGCCCGCACGGCCGCGTGGTCGGGCGGCTGGTGAGGCGGCCGGTCGCCGGGCCCGTCGTGTGGCCGGTCATGTGGCCCGTCGGGCGGCCCGTCGGGCGGCTCGTTCACGCCGGCGTCCGGGACGAGGTAGGCGGTCAGGCGGTCCTCGCGCACGACCACGGCCGCGTCCCTGACCCCCGGGCAGCGCGCGCAATGCCGCTTCGATCTCGCCGGGCTCGATCCGCAGGCCGCGCAGCTTGACCTGGCCGTCCATCCGGCCGAGGAACTCCAGCGCGCCGTCGGGGCGGCGCCTGGCCAGGTCGCCCGTACGGTAGAGCCGCGAGCCCGGCGGTCCGAACGGATCCGGCACGAACCGGTCGGCGGTCAGTCCCGGCCGGTTCAGGTACCCCTGGGCCAGTCCCGCGCCGCCGATGAACAGCTCGCCCGGCACCCCGACCGGCACCGGGGCCATCGCCGGGTCGAGCACGTGCAGGGCGGTGTTGGCGATGGGCGTGCCGATCGGCACCCGGGCCGCCGAGGCGAGCGTGCCGGGCAGGCAGTGCCAGGCCGACACGTCGACGGCCGCCTCCGTGGGGCCGTACAGGTTGTGCAGCTCGGCTCCCGGCAGCGTGGTGACGCAGCGGAGGGCGAGGTCGGCGGGCAGCTCCTCACCCGAGCAGATCACCCGGCGCAGCGTGCCGCAGCCCGCCGCCCCCTCCTCGCCGAGGAAGACCGCCAGCATCGACGGCACGAAGTGCGCCGTGGTCACGCCCTCGGTGACGATCAGCTTGCGCAGGTACGCCGCGTCCTTGTGGCCGCCCGGCGTGGCGAGCACCAGGCTCGCGCCGCAGCGCAGCGGCCAGAACAGCTCCCACACCGACACGTCGAAACTGAGCGGCGTCTTCTGCGCCACCACGTCGCCAGGGCCCAGCCCGAACCGCTCCTGCATCCAGCCGAGGCGGTTGGCGATGCCGCCGTGCGTGTTCGCCACGCCCTTCGGCCGGCCGGTGGAGCCCGAGGTGTAGATGACGTAGGCGACGTCGTCGGGCCGCACCGCGGGAAGCGGCCCGGGTCGCCCGGTCCAGGCGTCCGGGTCGTCCAGGTCGAGCGTGACGGCCGCGGTCTCCGGCAGCGACGGGCGGATCGTGCTCTGGGTGAGCAGTACGGCCGGCGCGGCGTCGGCCAGCATGAACGCCACCCGCTCCGCCGGATAGCCGGGATCGACCGGCAGGTACGCCGCGCCCGCCCTGAGCACGCCCAGCAGTCCGGGCAGCAGCTCCAGCGAACGCTCCGCGCAGACGGCGACCACCGAGCCGGGGCCGGCGCCGAGATCGCGCAGCGTGTGCGCGACCCGGTCCGCCCGCGCGGAGAGCTCGGCGTACGTCAGCGACCGCCCCTCGAAGCGCACCGCGACCGCGTCCGGCGTGCGCGCCGCCTGGGCCTCGATCCGGCCGTGCAGGGTGGCCTCGCCGGGGAACCGCCTGGCGGTGTCGTTCCAGTCCTCGACGACCAGGCGGCGCTCGCCGGGGGAGAGCAGGTCGATCTCGGACAGCCGCCGCCCCGGCCGGTCCGCCACCCGCTCCAGCAGGGTGCGCAGGTGCCCGGCCAGCCGCTCGATCGTGGCCGCGTCGAACAGGTCGGTGTTGTAGACGAACATCCCGCCGGAGCCGTCGCCGACGTAGAGCTCCAGGTCGTAGCGGGTGGCCCAGGAGTCCACGGGGAAGTCGGCCACGGACATCCCGGCCGGCGCCTCGACGGCGGTGCCCCGGTAGTTCTGCATGGCGAGGATGACGCCGAACAACGGCGACCTGGACACGTCGCGGGGCAGGTCCAGCTCCGCGACGAGCTGCTCGAACGGCAGGTCCTGGTGGGCGTAGGCGTCCACGGCGACGTCGCGCACCCGTTCCAGCAGCTCCGCGAACGTCGGGTCGCCCGACAGATCCACCCGCATGGTCAGCATGTTGACGAAGCAGCCGATCACGCCGTCCAGCTCCGGCACCTGACGGCCGGCCACCGGCGAGCCCACCGCGACGTCGGCGGTGCCCGCGTACCGGCCGAGCAGCGCGGCGAACGCGGCCAGCATCGTCATGTACGGCGTCGCGCTGTGCTCGCGGCCCAACCGCGCCAGCGCGGCGGCGACCTCGGCGTCCAGCGGGAACGTGTGCGCCGCGCCGGCGTAGGTGCGCTCCGGCGGGCGCGGCCGGTCCGCAGGCAGGTCCAGCGGCTCCAGCCCGGCCAGCCGGTCGCGCCAGAAGTCCAGGTCGCGCCGCGACGGCGGCAGGCCGCGCTGCCAGGCCGCGAAGTCGGCGTACCCCACCTCGGGGGCGGCCGGCGCGACGCCGTCGTAGCGGGCGAACACCTCGCGCATCAGCAGGTCGGCCGACCAGCCGTCAGCGGCGATGTGGTGGACCGCGATCACCAGCACGTGGTCGTCGCCGGCCAGCCGTACCAGCAGGGCCCGCGCCGGCGGCCCCGCGGCCAGGTCGAACGGCACCGCCAGGAACTCCTCCGCCCGCGCCCTGGCGGCGGCCTCGTCGGGCGCGTCGCTCACGGTCAGCGGCAGCGTGCCCGCTTCAGCCAGTTCCACCCTGGGCCTGCCGTCCCACGTCGCGGCGAAACGCATGCGCAGCGCGTCGTGGCCGGCCGCCACCGCGTCGAGCGCGGCGGCCAGCGCCGGCACGTCCAGCGGGCCGCGCAGCCGCAGCCGGATGGGGATGGTCAGCTGCGTGGTGCCCGGCGCGAACTGCTCCAGGAACCACAGCCGCTCCTGCGCGTGCGACAGCGGCGGCTCCCCGGCGGGCCGGGGCGGGACGGTACGGCGGGGCGCCGCCGCCGTGCCCCGTCGCAGCCGCCGCGCGAGTAACTCCTGCTTGGCGCCGGAAAGGGCATCAGGGCGTGTCACGTACTCTCCTCCGTGTGGGCTGTGCGGTTCACCTGTCCGCGTGCCTCGTTCATCCCGGCACCTCCGTCTCCAGCAGGCGGGCCGCCTCCGCGTCGGACAGGCTCGACAGCTGCTCGATCAGCAGGCCCTCGACCGCGGCCGCGAGCCCGGCGACGGTCGGCTGGTCGAACAGGGTGCGGATCGGCACGTCGACCTCGACCGCGTTGCGCAGCAGCGCCGCCGCCCTGGTCGCCAGCAGCGAGTGGCCGCCGAGGGCGAAGAAGTCGTCCAGCGCGCCGATCCGGCCGGCGTCCAGGCCGAGCACCTGCGCCCACACCTCCGCCACGAGCACCTCGGCGTCCGTGCGGGGCGGCACGTGCACGGTGGCCGGCTCGGGCCCGGCCTGCGGCAGGGCGGCCAGGTCCACCTTGCCGGCGAGCGTCAGGGGCAGCGCGTCCATGCGTACCCAGCCGCCGGGCACCAGATGGGGCGGCAGGCTCGCCGCCAGGCGCCGGCGCAGCTCGTCCGGCTCGGCCGGCCCGGTCACGTACGCCACCAGGCGTTCACCGTCCGCCCTCACCGCGGCCTGGCGCACCCCCGGGCAGGCCAGCAGTGCCGCCTCCACCTCTCCGGGCTCCACCCGGAAGCCGCGCACCTTCACCTGGCCGTCGAGACGGCCCAGGAACTCCAGATTCCCGTCCGGTCGCCACCGCACCCGGTCCCCTGTCCGGTACAACCTGGACCCCGGCGGGCCGTACGGGTCGGGCACGAACCGCTCCGCGGTCAGCGCGGGAGAGCCCGGATAGCCGCGGGCCAGCCCGGCACCGCCCAGGCACAGCTCGCCGGGGGCTCCGGGAGGCACGGGCTCCCCGCCGGGGCTGAGCACATGCGCGGTCGCGCCGCCGACCGGCCGGCCGATGGGCGGCCGGTCTATGGGCCGGTCGATGGGCCGGCTGATGGGCGGGTCGATGGGCCGGCCGACAGGCGGGTCGATGGGCGGGCGGCCGGTGTCGGCCGCGCCGAGGACGGCCGCCGTCGCGACGATCGTCGCCTCCGTCGGCCCGTACGTGTTGATCAGCGTCACCCCGTCGCCGAAGCGGTCCCGCCACCGTGCCACGGCCGCGGCCTGCGCCTGCTCGCCGCCGATGATCATCAGCCGCAGGGCGTCCGGCCAGGTCACGTCGCCGGGCGCCTCGGTCAGGCGGTGCCAGTACGCGGTCGGCAGGTCGAGCACGGTGACCTGACGGCCGGGCGGGGTGCGCAGCACGTCCGGCAGCGTGAGGGCGCCGCCGGGGAGCAGCAGCACGGACGCGCCAGCCGCCAGCGCCGGATACAGCTCCTCGGCGTGGGCGTCGAAACCGAGCGACGCGAACTGCGCGATCCGGTCGTCCCGGCCCAGTCCGTACGCCTCCCGCATCCAGCGCACCCGCGCGGCCAGGGCGCCGTGCTCCACCAGCACCCCCTTCGGCGTGCCCGTCGAACCGGAGGTGTAGATCACGTACGCCGGGTCGCCCGGCTCGACGCTCTCCCACCCGCCGAGCCACCGTCCGTCCCCGCTGCCCGACCAGCCGGCGGGAACGAGCACGGGAACCGTGTCCTGCAGCCGGGGGGCCAGCGCGGCGTCGCTCACCACCAGGCGGGCGCCGCTGTCGGCGATGAGGAAGGCCAGCCGTTCGTCGGGGTGATCGGGGTCGAGCGGCAGGTACGCGCCGCCGGCCCGCCAGACGGCCAGCAGCGCGGTCACCGCGTCGACCGAGCGCGGCAGGCACACGCCGACCACGCAACCGTCGGCCACCCCGCGCCGCCGCAGCGCCGCCGCCAGCCGCGCCACCCTGGCGTCCAGCTCCGCGTAGCTCACCCGCTCCTCACCGCACACCAGCGCCGTGGCTTCGGGCGCGGTGGCGACGACCCTCGCGATGAGCTCCGGCACCAGCCCGGCCGCCGCGTACCCCGGCTCCACGATGCCGCCGGGCGCCCGCCGCACGTCGGGGACCGGTACGGGCGAGCGGTGGGCCGGTTCTGTCGTGTGGTGAGGCGGTGCGGTGGCGTGGGCGGCCAGGGTGGCCGTGTCGGCGCCGGTCAGGAGCGGGAGCCGGGAGACCGGAGCGCACGGGGCCTCCGCGATGCCGCGCAGCAGCACCGTGAGACGTTCCGCCAGGCTCTCCGCGGTGGCCGCGTGGAACAGGGTCGCGTCGTAGCCGAGCACGGCGCGCAGTCCGTCGTCGTCCCGCCAGGTCTCCAGGGACAGCGGGAACTTGGCCTGCCGGTAGCCGCCGTCGAACAGCCGTACGTTCAGCTCGCCGATCCGCTCGGGCGGGGTGCCGTCGCCCGCCTGGCTGTGCAGGATGATCATGGTGGACAGCAGCGGGTTGCGGTGGAGGTCGCGCGGCACGCCGAGCTCGCCGATGAGCCGCTCGAACGGCACGGTCCGGTGCGTGTGGGCGTCGAGCACGCTGCGGCGGGTGGCGGCCAGCAGATCGCGGAAGGCCGGATCGCCCGAGAGGTCGCCGCGCAGCACCAGGGTGTCGGTGAGGTAGCCGATCACCGGCTCCAGCTCCACCCGGTCACGGGAGGCCCACGGCGTGCCGACGAGGACGTCGCTCTGACCGGTGTGCCGGGCCAGCAGCACCTGGTAGGCGGCCACCAGCACCATGAACAGGGACGCGCCGTGCTCCTGCGCCAGCCGGTCCAGGCGCCCTACGACGTCCTCCGGAATCCGGAACGGGTGGAAGGCCCCGTCGGGCTGTTGCGCGCCCGGCTTGTCGGCGGGCAGCTCCAGCACGGGCGGATCGGCCAGGCGGCGCCGCCAGTACTCCAGCGACTCCCCGGCCGCCGCGCCGGACTCCTGCTCGCGCTGCCACAGCGCGACGTCGCCGTACTGCACGGGCAGCGGCGGCAGAACGGGCTCGCGCCCCTCGACCTCGGCCAGGTAGAGGGCGAACAGGTCGTCGAACAGCACACCCAGCGACGCGCCGTCCGCGATGATGTGGTGCAGGACGAAACAGAGCACGTTGTCGTCGCGCCCGAGCGCGAGCAGGCTCACCCGCAGCGGCGGCGACCCGGCCAGGTCGAACGGCGCGTTGGTGCGCTCGGCGACCAGCCTCCTGGCCTGCTCCTCCGCGCCGGGCGAGCCGGTCAGGTCGAGCCGCTCGACAGGCACGGGCCCCGGCGGGTGGACGACGGCGACCGGCTCGCCGTCGACGTCGGCGAACGACGTGCGCAGGCTCTCGTGCCGCGCCACCACCGCGTCCAGCGCGGCCTGGAGCGCGCCGCTGTCGAGCGCGCCGCGCAGCCGCAGCACGAGATACATGGTGTACGACGCGTCGTCCGGGTCGAACCGTTGCAGGAACCACAGCCGCTCCTGGGCCGACGACAACGGCGGCCTCGTCCCCGCGGGCCGGGGCCGGATCTCCTGCCGGGCGGCGTACCCCTCCCCGCCGGCGCCGGCGTCCTCCTCCCGCAGGCGGGCGATCTCCTCGACCAGCCCGCCGATCGTGGGGTCGTCGAAGAAGGCGTCCAGCGACACCTCGACGCCGAGGCTCTCGGCGATCCTGGCGGTGATCTGGGTCATGGTGAGCGAGTGGCCGCCGAGGTCGAACAGGTCGTCGCCGGTGCCGATCTCGTCCTCGTCGGCGAGTTCGAGCACCTCCCGCCAGATCCGCCGCGCCTCCTCGACCAGCCCATCCTGCTCACCCCGCCCC
>NZ_SMLD01000309.1:0-4867 GCF_004352805.1 Nonomuraea mesophila | reverse complement strand
AGGTGGAGCTGTCGTGGCGGCCGCCCCCCGACGTGCTGGTCATCTCGGGCGGCCACAACGACCGGCGCTGGCGTCCGGCCCGCGTGGAGCGGGCCGCCGAGCGGCTGCTGGACGTCGTACGCGGCCACTGGCCGGACACCACGATCGTCATGGTCGGCCCCATCTGGCTGGACACCGCCCCGGCGAAGGCGTACGCGGTGCGCGACGCCCTGGTGCGGGTGGCCCGGCGCAACGACGTGACCTTCCTCGACCCGATGTCCACGCGCTGGCCGCCGGAGGCGGTGCTGCCCGACGGCGTGCATCCCACGGCCGCCGGGCACAAGCGCATCGCCGCCTGGCTGGCGGCGCGGCTGGTGTGACTACCAGGGCCCGTAGGGGCCGTTGCCGCCGCGCCCGCCGCCCATGCCCTTGACGGCCGGCTTCACGTCGACGATGTAGACGGTGGCCGCGATCACCGCCGCGATCGAGAAGATGCCGATGCCGATGCCGATGAACTGGGCGTCGCCGACGATCAGGAACGCGTTGAAGTAGCTCCACGCACCTCCGGCGGAGAACAACGTGGCCAGCACGAGGATCAGCAGCCAGAGGTTCTTCTTCAGCTTGCCCGCCGAGACGAACGCGTTCGTCGGGACACGCAGCGCGTGCACCAGCGCGTAGACCGACATGCCGAAGATGACGGCGGCGAGCACCAGGAACAAGAGGTTGAACACACCGTTGATCAGATTCATAGTCGTTGGCTCCGCCTATACGCCGCGAGGAAATCGGCTTCAGCCTAATAGGCGCCCCTGGCGCGCGGGCACCCCGGAAGCGGAAAGGCCCGCCTCCGCAGGCGGATTCCCGGGGTCGTCGCGACCCCGAGATCGCTTGCCGGCGGGTCATCGCCGTGCGGCCGGCCGGAGGAGCGGCATGACGATGTCGTCGATGATCTCGGTCACCGTATCGGCCGGCAGCGGCCCGCGTGACATCAGATATTCATTGCGTAGCAGGTCGATGGGCAGCCTGAGGATGCGTGCGCCCGGCAGGCCGGGTTCGATCTGGCCCCGGTCGGCCGCGCGCCGCAGGATGACCCGCGTGACATCGTGCACACCCTCTCCCATCACATAGGTCCGCACCTCGTCGAACACGGCGGGATCGTTCCGGCTGTCGGTGATGAGGCCGCTGATGAGATCGCTGGGCAGCAGGTCGAACACTTGCCGGACCCGCACCAGCAAAGCGACCAGATCATCACGTACGTCACCGGTGTCCGGTACCTCGGCCGTGGCGGCGAAGCGTTTCAGCGCTGCGAGGAAGAGCTCCGGTTGGTTCTTCCAGCGCCGGTACAGGACGTGCTTGCTGGTGCCCGCACGTCTTGCGATGTTGTTCATGGTGGCCTTGGCGTATCCGGCCTCGCGCAGTTCGTCCCAGGCCGCCTCGACGATGGCCTCTTCCAGCGTGGATCCCCTGCGCCGTCGTGTCTGCTCCATTGTCCCGCCTTGCTGGGAACCGTGAGTTCCTTATACTACTGGAACATGAAGGACCCAACGGTTCCTTATTGACTTGAGAGAGAGTGGACATGGACACGGATGCCTACACCACCGTGCGCTTCGAGCGGACGGGACAACTCCTGACGGTCTTCTTCCGCGACCCGGTCGAGGCGAACACCTCGGACCTCGCCATCCACGAGGAAGTCGGCCGCCTCTTCCACGACCTGCGTGAGGAGCGCGAAGCAAGAGCGATCGTCCTGACCGGCTCCGGGCCGGCCTTCTTCACCGGGCTGAAGGATCCGGTCGGCTCACTGCTGTGGCAGCGCGAGCAGGGACTGCCGGTGATCGACGCCGGCCGGCAGGTGGCCAGGCGGATCGTCTGGGATCTGCTCGACGTCGAGATTCCGATTGTCGCCGCGCTCAACGGCGACGCGACCGGCCTCGGGGCGACGATCGCGCTGTTCTGCGACGCGATCTTCATGGCGGACACGGCGGCCATCGCGGACCCGCATGTGCGGATCGGCGTCGTCGCAGGCGACGGCGGCGCGGCCATCTGGCCGATGGTCATGGGGCCTGCCCTGGCCAAGCGCTACCTGCTCACCGGCGATCCCGTCACCGCGTCGGAGGCCGCCCACCTGGGCCTCGTCACGCACGTGTGCCCCGTCGGCGAGGTGCTGCCCGCGGCGACCGCGTTCGCCCGGCGCCTGGCCGCAGGCGCTCCTCTGGCCGTGCGCTACACCAAGATGGCCGTCAACCGGCTGCTCAAAGACACCATGGCCGGGGCGATCGAGCAGGGCCTCGCCCACGAGTTGCTGACGTTCACGAGCGAGGACATGGTCGAGGCGCTCACCGCCGCACGCGACGGCCGGACGCCGGCCTTCCACGGCAGGTAACCGGGCGGTCTTTCTCAGGGGATGGGCGCGCGGCCGAACTCACACGCGAGTTCCCGTTTCCCCGGCACCCGGTCGCCGGCGTGGATCCGCTCGTGCGGGTGCCACGCACGGCTGAGGGCGCCGCCGATGTGATCGGTGGCGCCCCCATCGTTCTGACTGCCCGTGAAGGGCCTTACGGCTGGGTCAGGACCCGGCCTTGGTGGTGCGGGTCTTCCTGGCCGGCCGGACGGGCTCGGCGGTGGCGGGCTCGGCGGCCTCCGACACCTCTTCCAGCTCCAGCGCGGCCTCGCCGGACGCCTTGCTGACGGCCCTGCGGCCGCGCGTGGCGAAGTCGTCGTAGACCTCGGTGGCCCTGTGCGTCAGCTGGTCGGCGTAGCCGCGGGCCTTCTCGGGCAGCTCCCTGGCCAGGCCCTCGGCCTTGCCCGCGACCTCGCGGGCCCTGACGGGCAGCTCCTGCGTGAACTCGCGGGCCTTGACCGGGAGCTCCTGGGTGAACTCGGAGCGGCGCGACTGCAGCTTCTGCAGCTGCTCAGGCAGCTCGCGCAGCTTCTCGACGGCGTAGTCGCCGACACCCGCGACGGCGTAGAACGGCTTGGACTCGGTCAGCTTCTTGACCTCGGTAGCGAGCGTCATGGGTTAACCTTCCTTGGTTTCCTGGGTGACGTTGCCGTTGCCGGAGGGCGTCGCGTAGGGCTCAAGTGCGGCGCGAAACTCCTCGGGCAGCGGTTCGTCGTCCGTTTCGGGGCCGCGCTGGGGACGAGCATTCTGGGAGGTCTGCTCGTCCCCGGCGGGCGCCTCCTTACGGAACGACTCGTAGATATCGATCAGCACCTGGCGTTGCCGTTCGGTGAGAAGCGGGTCGGCCCTGATCGCGGTGATCACGTCGCTCGGCGGCTCGCGGTCCTCGATGAGGCCCGCCTGCACGTAGAGCGCCTGCGAGGAGATGCGCAGACCTTTGGCGATCTGGTTGAGGATCTCCGCGCTCGGCTTACGCAATCCCCGCTCGACCTGGCTGAGATAGGGGTTGGAGACCCCCGCCGCCTCAGCCAGCTGGCGAAGCGAGATCTTCGCCTGCTGCCGCTGCTCGCGGATGTACTCGCCGATCGAGCCGACCTTGGGTAGTGCCATGCCTGTATTCTGCCTCGCGCTGCTTGCAATTGCAAACGCGGTGATTAACTCCAGCAAGCACTAGAGCGGGATGACCCACAGGAACGGCGTGGCGATGAGCAGGCTCACGGAGAGCGCGATGAATCCGTAGCGGGCCGGCGCGGCCAGCTCGGGACCCGGCTTGATCAGGCGGTCGACCCGCGCCATGACGTGATGGGCGTGCACGCCGAGCATGCCCTGGGGCGTCGGCATGGCGCCCGCCGTGCCGAACCTGAGCAGCGCCGTCGCCAGCCTGCGCGGCGAGCAGTAGCGGCGGGCCCGGTCGTCGGCGGCCATCTCGATGAGCAGCTCCACCTGGGACTGGGCGTCGGCCACCACCTTCGACCAGGGCAGCGCCCTGCGCAGCGCGGCGAAGGGCAGCAGCACCAGGTCGTGCCGCTCGCGTACGTGCGCCGACTCGTGCGCCAGCACGGCCGCCAGCTCGTCCTCCGACAGCAGCTTGAGCGCGCCCTCGCTGACCACGACCTGCGAGCGCAGCCCCGGCACGCAGTAGGCGGCGGCGCCGGGATGGTCGAGCACCCGCACACCCGGCACGCCGGGATCGTCGCGGGAGATCAGCGCCAGCACCATGCGGTGGCGGCGGCGGGCCCGCAGCGCCTGCACGCCCGCCATGATGAGCACGACCACCAGCACGGCCAGCGCGGTGAGGCCCGCGATCAGGGCGAGCACGTGCAGGAAGTCCCACGCCTGGGGCGGTGTCTCGCCCCGCCCGAACGCGATCAGCCCCTGCAGCACCCCCGTGCCGTAGGGCTGGACGGCGAAGGCGAGCATCGAGCCGGTCGTGGCGAGCCCCCAGGCGAGGCCGAGGGACTGCCAGACGATGACGGCCAGCCGGGGGGCGCGGGAGGTCCACCGGGCCGTGGTGAAACGCCAGGAGCCGAGCGCGCACGCCGTGGCGAGCGCCGCCAGCACCGCTGCCGTGATCACTCTTCCTCCAGCTCCGTGAGGACTCTTCGCAGGATCTCCGCCTCCGTGCCCGACACTGCCTGGGCGAAACGGGTCAGGGCGGCCGATCGGTCGCCCGTCATGTCCAAGGCTTCCAGCATAAGCTCAGCGATGTACGCGTCGCGGCTTTCCGCCGGCTGATATCTCCACGCGCGACCGTCACGGGTGCGCTCGAGGAATCCTTTGCGGGTGAGCCGGTCGAGCACCGTCATCACCGTCGTGGGGGCGAGGTCGCGGTCGGCAATGAGCCTGCCGACCTCGCGGGCGGTCAGTGCACTGCTCTGCGCCCAGAGGATGTCCATGATGCTGCGCTCAAGCTCGCCAAGACCCTTCACGCCTTTCAGGGTAGCTCTACAACCTGTCGAGCTGGCATTCGGGGCGTGTGACCTTGCTGACGTG
>NZ_SMLD01000308.1:0-4996 GCF_004352805.1 Nonomuraea mesophila | reverse complement strand
TATGCTTTGTGGTCAAGTCCTCGGCCTATTAGTACCGGTCAGCTCCACACGTTACCGTGCTTCCACACCCGGCCTATCAACCCGGTCGTCTACCGGGAGCCTTAACCCCTCACAGGGTGGGAGACCTCATCTCAAGGCGAGCTTCCCGCTTAGATGCTTTCAGCGGTTATCCCTTCCGAACGTAGCCAACCAGCCGTGCACCTGGCGGTACAACTGGCACACCAGAGGTTCGTCCGTCCCGGTCCTCTCGTACTAGGGACAGCTCCTTTCAAGTCTCCTACGCGCGCAGCGGATAGGGACCGAACTGTCTCGCGACGTTCTAAACCCAGCTCGCGTACCGCTTTAATGGGCGAACAGCCCAACCCTTGGGACCTACTCCAGCCCCAGGATGCGACGAGCCGACATCGAGGTGCCAAACCATCCCGTCGATATGGACTCTTGGGGAAGATCAGCCTGTTATCCCCGGGGTACCTTTTAGCCGTTGAGCGACACCGCTTCCACACGCCGATGCCGGATCACTAGTCCCAGCTTTCGCTCCTGCTCGACCCGTCAGTCTCACAGTCAAGCTCCCTTGTGCACTTACACTCAACACCTGATTGCCAACCAGGCTGAGGGAACCTTTGGGCGCCTCCGTTACCCTTTAGGAGGCAACCGCCCCAGTTAAACTACCCACCAGACACTGTCCCCGATCCGGATCACGGACCAGAGTTAGACATTCAAAACGACCAGAGTGGTATTTCACCAATGACTCCACCCGAACTAGCGTCCGAGCTTCCCAGTCTCCCACCTATCCTACACAAGACGCTCCAAACACCAATGTCAAGCTGTAGTGAAGGTCCCGGGGTCTTTCCGTCCTGCTGCGCGTAACGAGCATCTTTACTCGTAGTGCAATTTCGCCGGGTCTGCGGTTGAGACAGCGGGGAAGTCGTTACGCCATTCGTGCAGGTCGGAACTTACCCGACAAGGAATTTCGCTACCTTAGGATGGTTATAGTTACCACCGCCGTTTACCGGCGCTTAAGTTCTCACCTTCGCCCAGCAAGCTGGACTAAGCGGTCCCCTTAACGTTCCGGCACCGGGCAGGCGTCAGTCCGTATACATCGTCTTACGACTTCGCACGGACCTGTGTTTTTAGTAAACAGTCGCTTCCCCCTGGCCACTGCGACCCCCACCAGCTCCAGATGCAAAACCTATCACCAGCAGAGGTCCCCCTTCTCCCGAAGTTACGGGGGCAATTTGCCGAGTTCCTTAACCACAGTTCACCCGATCGCCTTAGTATTCTCTACCTGACCACCTGAGTCGGTTTAGGGTACGGGCCGCCACAACACTCACTAGAGGCTTTTCTCGGCAGCATAGGATCATCCACTTCACCACAATCGGCTCGGCATCACATCTCAGGATATTGCGTGGCGGATTTACCTACCACACTCCCTACATGCTTACCCCAGGACAACCACCGCCTGGGCTGGACTACCTTCCTGCGTCACCCCATCGCTTACCTACTACCCAATCAGGCCGAGCGTTCAGTCTCACCCCAATCCCGAAGGACCGAAGGACTTAAGGACTCTTAGTATCAAGGGGTTCAGTATGGGCGCATTGAAGCGGGTACGGGAATATCAACCCGTTATCCATCGACTACGCCTGTCGGCCTCGCCTTAGGCCCCGACTTACCCTGGGCGGATTAACCTGGCCCAGGAACCCTTGGTCATCCGGCGCGAGGGTTTCTCACCCTCGATTCGCTACTCATGCCTGCATTCTCACTCGCACAGCCTCCACAACTAGATCACTCTGCTGCTTCGCCGGCTGCACGACGCTCCCCTACCCACCAACCCCACATAGGAGTCAGTGCCACGACTTCGGCGATGTGCTTGAGCCCCGCTACATTGTCGGCGCGGAATCACTTGACCAGTGAGCTATTACGCACTCTTTCAAGGATGGCTGCTTCTAAGCCAACCTCCTGGTTGTCTCTGCGACTCCACATCCTTTCCCACTTAGCACACGCTTAGGGGCCTTAGTCGGTGATCTGGGCTGTTTCCCTCTCGACTACGAACCTTATCGCCCGCAGTCTCACTGCCACGCTCTCACTTACCGGCATTCGGAGTTTGGCTGACGTCAGTAACCTTGTCGGGCCCATCAGCCATCCAGTGCTCTACCTCCGGCAAGAAACACGCAACGCTGCACCTAAATGCATTTCGGGGAGAACCAGCTATCACGGAGTTTGATTGGCCTTTCACCCCTACACACAGATCATCCCCCAGGTTTTCAACCCTGGTGGGTTCGGTCCTCCACCCAGTCTTACCTGAGCTTCAACCTGCCCATGCGTAGATCACTCCGCTTCGGGTCTACAGCATGCGACTCAAACGCCCTCTTCAGACTCGCTTTCGCTACGGCTCCCCCACACGGGTTAACCTCGCCACACACCATAACTCGCAGGCTCATTCTTCAAAAGGCACGCAGTCACATCACACACAAGGCAAACCTCGTGCAAGCTCCTACGGCTTGTAGGCACACGGTTTCAGGTACTCTTTCA
The DNA here is from genome assembly GCF_004352805.1 of Nonomuraea mesophila. Taxonomy (NCBI): domain Bacteria; kingdom Bacillati; phylum Actinomycetota; class Actinomycetes; order Streptosporangiales; family Streptosporangiaceae; genus Nonomuraea; species Nonomuraea mesophila. The sequence goes on along the minus strand of NZ_SMLD01000308.1, from coordinate 2,467 downwards.
CAACCCCTCACCGGGGCACTTTTCACCTTTCCCTCACGGTACTCGTGCACTATCGGTCACCAGGGAGTATTTAGGCTTACCAGGTGGTCCTGGCAGATTCACACAAGATTCCTCGAGCCCCGTGCTACTTGGGATCCCCTCCAACAGCCCATCCAATTTCGTCTACCCGGCTCTCACGGTCTACGGCAGCCCTTCCCAGAGCTTTCAACTATCAGACAGGTTTATCACTGTCCGGAGAAACGGCAGCTTCTCCAAGAGGGTCCCACAACCCCGAACATGCAACGCCTGCCGGCTATCACACACGCCCGGTTTAGCCTCATCCGCTTTCGCTCACCACTACTCACGGAATCACTCTTGTTTTCTCTTCCTACGGGTACTGAGATGTTTCACTTCCCCGCGTTACCACCAACCGCCCTATACATTCAAGCGGAGGCAACACCACATGACTGGTGCTAGGTTTCCCCATTCGGACATCCCCGGATCAACGTCTGGTTGGCGACTCCCCGAGGCTTAACGCAGCCTCCCACGTCCTTCATCGGCTCCTGATGCCAAGGCATCCACCGTGTGCCCTAAAAAACTTGGCCACAAAGATGCTCGCGTCCACTATGCAAATCTCAAACAACAAACAGCCAACCACCCCCACAACACACAACCCATGCGCTGCTTCAGCGGCCCTGCAACCGAGACAAACAGACCAACGCCCGTTCCCTCAGGACCCAACAGTGTGCCCGGCACCCCACAACCCCTCAACCGCCGTTCCCACTCCCAACCCCCTTACCAGAGGGCCGGACGGTACTAGCCGGTCAGCGATCACGCTGCGCCGAATAGCCAATGCTCCACTAGTGAGCTGTCACCCCACCACACATCCGGTAGTGACGGGTGAGAACGCTCCTTAGAAAGGAGGTGATCCAGCCGCACCTTCCGGTACGGCTACCTTGTTACGACTTCGTCCCAATCGCCAGCCCCACCTTCGACCGCTCCCCCCAGCAAGCTGGTTGGGCCACGGGCTTCGGGTGTTGCCGACTTTCGTGACGTGACGGGCGGTGTGTACAAGGCCCGGGAACGTATTCACCGCAGCATTGCTGATCTGCGATTACTAGCGACTCCGACTTCATGGGGTCGAGTTGCAGACCCCAATCCGAACTGAGACCGGCTTTTAGGGATTCGCTCCACCTCACGGCATCGCAACCCTCTGTACCGGCCATTGTAGCATGTTTGCAGCCCAAGACATAAGGGGCATGATGACTTGACGTCATCCCCACCTTCCTCCGAGTTGACCCCGGCAGTCCCCCATGAGTCCCCAACCACCCGAAGGCGTTGCTGGCAACATGGAGCAAGGGTTGCGCTCGTTGCGGGACTTAACCCAACATCTCACGACACGAGCTGACGACAGCCATGCACCACCTGTCACCCAGTCCGAAGAACACCACATCTCTGCAGCTGTCCGGGTGATGTCAAACCTTGGTAAGGTTCTTCGCGTTGCGTCGAATTAAGCAACATGCTCCGCCGCTTGTGCGGGCCCCCGTCAATTCCTTTGAGTTTTAGCCTTGCGGCCGTACTCCCCAGGCGGGGCGCTTAATGCGTTAGCTCCGGCACGGAGATCGTGGAAGACCCCCACACCTAGCGCCCAACGTTTACAGCGTGGACTACCAGGGTATCTAATCCTGTTCGCTCCCCACGCTTTCGCTCCTCAGCGTCAGGTAAGGCCCAGCAAGCCGCCTTCGCCACCGGTGTTCCTCCTGATATCTGCGCATTTCACCGCTACACCAGGAATTCCACTTGCCCCTACCTACCTCTAGCCGGCCCGTATCCACCGCAGACCTAGGGTTAAGCCCTAAGCTTTCACGGCAGACGCGACCAGCCACCTACGAGCTCTTTACGCCCAATAATTCCGGACAACGCTTGCGCCCTACGTATTACCGCGGCTGCTGGCACGTAGTTAGCCGGCGCTTCTTCTGCAGGTACACGTCAACTTCGTCCCTGCTGAAAGAGGTTTACAACCCGAAGGCCGTCATCCCCCACGCGGCGTCGCTGCGTCAGGCTTCCGCCCATTGCGCAAGATTCCCCACTGCTGCCTCCCGTAGGAGTCTGGGCCGTGTCTCAGTCCCAGTGTGGCCGGTCGCCCTCTCAGGCCGGCTACCCGTCGTCGCCTTGGTAGGCCACTACCCCACCAACAAGCTGATAGGCCGCGAGCCCATCCCCAACCGAAAAACTTTCCACCACCACCCGATGCCGGAGGCGGTCACATCCGGTATTAGACCCGGTTTCCCAGGCTTATCCCAGAGTCAGGGGCAGGTTGCTCACGTGTTACTCACCCGTTCGCCGCTCGAGTACCCCGAAGGGCCTTTCCGCTCGACTTGCATGTGTTAAGCACGCCGCCAGCGTTCGTCCTGAGCCAGGATCAAACTCTCCAAAAAAGGTCTGAACCCAACTATCAAAAAGGAATCCGTCAACACCGACCACAAAA
>NZ_SMLD01000307.1:0-5057 GCF_004352805.1 Nonomuraea mesophila | reverse complement strand
GAACCATCAGGACCCGCCGCATACGCCACACTGCCGACCGGACCCTGATCAGACACCCTCGCACCCGTCCACGCACCAGAAGGCGACCGCATATTCCAGAACACCCGGCCCACGCGAGGCCCCGACGGATGCCACCAGGAGGTCTCCCGCCGAGCCCCCGGCCAGCCGAAGCTGAAATGGATGTGATCGGTGTGCGGGCTGGCACCGTTGTAGGGGGCCCAGGATCCGTCCTGCCAGATGCGGCGGTTCCAGATGATGTACATGATTCCCAGACGGCGAACCATCGCGTTCCGGTTTCCGTACCGGTCGGTCGCCAGCAACCAGTTCAGCAGGTCGTTGGCGTGCGCGTTCTGAGTAGGGTTCGAGACATTGAAGTGGTAGTCCAGCGCCCTGCCTTCCTTGTGTTCGCTGGTTCCACCTGAGTTACAGTCCCGGCTGATCCCGGAGATGTGCGTGCCGTACGTCCGGTTGAGCAGGTCACGGAAGTCGAGCACGCCGGGCTTCGCGGCGGGATCGCATGTCGTCTGGTATTGATGGGGAGCGTAACCTTCGATTTCCGGGCCGAAGTTGGGAGTCGGCGGAGCGGCGAGGGCGGCGCCGGGCATCGCGACGACAGCCGTCATCGCAGCCGATAAGGCGAGAAGGATCAGCAGAGCCGACCTGGCGGCCCTCCTGAACGTGGTCGCCGCGTACGACAAGTTCATCTCTTTCCTTTCCGTGCGGCCGTGGCGGGGCGTTGATCACGACCCTCGTCCACGAGAGTCTCGGCTTGCGCACGTCTGCGGTCCAGGACATTTGCCGGACATCAGTCCGAGTAACGGACGCATTGCAGAACAAGGATTTCTGAAGGGATGCCGATAGGTGCTTCGCCGTGCGACTTGGGGTTATGGACGTTTCCTTCGCGGACGCGACCGGACCGTCTGTAAGTTCTCACGGCAGCCGGCTATGAGGGCCAGCCAGGGATAAGTCCGGCAAAAGTCCGGTTTCGGTCCTGGACTGCCGGTCAGCCGGGCTGCATATTGCTGATCAGCTTCGTTTCCGCGGTGCCGCACGGGCTCCAGGATTCCGACTCACGCCACCGGCCCAGCCACAGGGAGAAAATGATGCTGCGTAAGCTGTTCGCGTGCGTCGCCGTGATGACCACTCTGCCGCTGTGGGCGGCTCCGGCCGATGCTCACCGGACGAAGTCCGCCCAGTCCAGTCAGGTCATCCGCAACAAATCGTCCAGGCTGTGTCTGGTCGCCCGAGGGGCGCACGGGTCCCCGATCGCGCAGACATCCTGCGACGCTCACTACGCGGATCAGAAATGGTTTTTCCGTTATCCCTGGGGGACGAGCGATGCCCGCTTTCAGATTCTGAACGTCCACAAGAACCTGTGCTTGGTGGCCCGAGGCTCCACCGAGTCCTCCGCGACGCTCGCCGGCTGCAACGCCACCTGGGCCGATCAGCTCTGGACGAGGAGAGGCTGGGCCCACGTGGACTACGAGCGATTCACCAATGTCAATTCCGGATTGTGCCTGGCAGCGCGGGCTGGGCGGCCGGCGATCCAGACGCGGTGCGGCTCTTGGGACGACCAAGTCTGGTTCCCCTGGTGAGCCCGCCGGCCGCCGAACATGTTGTGCCACCACATGTCCGTGAAGAGGGCAGTTGTGCGTAGTGCTGCGCCGAAATGGGTTACGCAATGGGCCGCCCAGCCGGGAATCGGGTATGGTCCTCGGCCTCACGGCCTCATTGCTCGTGGCGTTACCGGTCTCGGCCGGTGCGCAGCCGGCGGGTGCCGAGGCGCCGGGGTTGTACGTGGTGCAGTTCGCCGGCGCGCCGCTGGCGACGTATTCCGGGAGCGTCGCCGGCATCCCGGCGACGCACTCCCCGCTTTCTCGGGATGTCGGGGCCGGACGGTGTCTGGCGGAGCCATCTGGGCGATCAGGACCGCGCCGGCGAGGGCATGATCATAGGGTGATCGACGGTGGCTTCTGGCCGGAGAACCCCAGCTTCGCGGCACTGCCCGAACCTCGCCCTGACGCCGACGCCATCGCCGCCAAATGGTCCGGTGAGTGTGTCACGGGCGAGCATGAGCCGGTGACCTGCAACAACAAGGTCATCGGGGCTCGGTGGTACAACCAGAGCGGCTACGGAGACCCTGCGAACGGCGAGTTCCTGTCCCCGCGTGACCGTGCCGGCCATGGCAGCCACACGGCGAGCACGGCCGCCGGAGTGCCGGTCGACGCGAGCGCCGCCGGCGCTCCGGTCGGGCAGGTCTCGGGCATGGCGCCCGCCGCCCGTCTGGCGATCTACAAGGCCGTGTGGCACGTCGCGCCCGGTGTCGGAGCGGGCGGCACGACCGACCTGCTCAAGACCATCGACGATGCGGTGGCCGACGGCGTGGACGTCATCAACTTTTCCATTGGCGACGGTTATGACGAGTTCGACCCCACGGATGTCGCCTTCTTCAACGCCGCGGCGGCCGGCGTGTTCGTCGCGACCGCGGCAGGCAACTCCGGCCCAGGCGCCGGCACGCTCGACAACGCCCAGGCGTGGGTGACCACCGTGGCCGCCGGGACGCACGACGTGCGCTACGCCAAGGCCGTCACGCTGGGCAAACCCAGCAACGTCAACTACCCGTCCATCGCCATCGGCGACTTCGTCGGCCGGCAGACCGTCACACGAACCGTCACCGACACGACCGGCCGGGACAGCGTCTACACGGTCAAGGTCGAAGCGCCGCCCGGAATCACGGTGAAGGTCAGCCCTACGGAACTCACCGTGCCGGCCGGTGGCAGCGCGTCCTTCCAGGTGAAGGTCACGGCCGCCACACCGATCATGAACAGGTACGCGTTCGGCTCGCTGACCTGGTCAGACCGGGCCGGACACCGTGTCCGCAGCCCGATCGCGGTCAAGCCGATAATGGTGCGGCACCCGGCCGCGATCACCGGCTCCGGTTCCGCCGGATCGCAAGCGCTCCAAGTGACACCGGGATACAGCGGGACGCTCAAGGCCGCGCCGCTCGGCCTCACGGCGCCGTCCGTCACGACGTCGCGTCTGGTCGGCACGTGTACGTCGTCCGCGACGGGGCTTTCCTCGGTGCCTCCCAGGGCGGAGCGGTCGAGTATTTCTCCGGCACGACATCCTTGGGCATGACGGCGCTGAAGGTCGAGGGGTAGCGCCCGCGGCCGGCCGTCCGAGAGTCCCCTCTTCAGGCGAGACGCGTTCCAGGGCCCGCCATGCCTGCCAGGCATGGCGGGCGGACGTGCCATCGACTGGAGCACATGGCGCAGACCCGGCCGCGGAGCGAGGCGGCCGGGTCGGGCGCGGGCTCGTCCCCAGGCGAGGGCGGCCCCTGACGTGTCAAGGACGGCCAGCGGTCACTGGAGGTAGCCGGAGGGGCCGTCCAGGGACCAGCCCGGCTCGTTGCGCAGGATGGAGTCCTTGTGCGCGGTGATGGCGATGCGCCACTTCGGCTTGTTGTCGTAGTGGAGACGCCAGATCCGCTTGGCCGGATCGCCGGTCTTGCCGACATATCCGAGGATGCCCTCGTTCACGAACTTGCCCGAGGCGATCAGCTTCTTCAGCCCGGCCGGATTGGCCGCGAGGATGTACGACATGGTCGACGTGGACCGGAGCCGGTACAGAGCCGTACCTCCGCGGAACGGCTTCACCGCGACCCGGCCCAGCGGGGTCGGGGTGCGCTTGAAGCCGTGCTTCTGGACGGCGCGCCGAGCCTCGGCGGGGTTGGCGGTGTAGAAGAAGCCCTTGCTCTTGGGCGTGACCAGTTCGATCAGCTGGCTGGTTCGGCCGGTCGGGACAGGGTCGGCGCTGGCGGGCGCGCTGACCGCGACCGACGCGGCCATCGCCGAGAGGGCGGCGATGGCGAGAAAACGCGTTGTCGTCATGCGGTTCCTTGATCGAAGGTGATTCGGACCCAGAGAACCTAGCGGCGCGGTCATTCAGAACGGCCTCAGGTCGTCCTCACCCCTGACCGCGAGCGCCCGTCACGGCCGGTTCAGCAGCACTCCCGTCAGCCGGTCGTAGCGGTGGACCCGCACGTGGGAGTCCGCGTGGTCCCGCAGCCCCTCGACCCGCACGACGAGCACGCCCTGGCGTACGCGGTCCTCGGTGCCGATGCGCAGCCAGGGTTCGCCGTCGCGCAGCGCGGTGACCTCCTTGACCAGGTCGCCGTTGCGCCCCGCCGCGATGGCGTACGCGCGGCCCTGCGGCGAGGTGATGTCGATGCCGCCGTCCTGCCGGAGGGTGAAGGTGACGACGAGGTCGCCGCGGCCGTCGTTCGCGTCGCCCACGAAGTCGTACACCGGCGCGGGATCACCCACGTAGTACTTCAGCCGGCCGAGGCCGGTGACGTCCATGCCGTTGTAGAAGTTGCGGCCGTCGTCGTCGAGCCAGAAATGGGGGTTGTGGGTGGGCGCGGCGAAGTCCGCGCCGGAGTTGTACGAGATGTGCCAGTGCGGAGGATTGTCGGGGTGCAGGGTGTTGTTGGTCTCGATGCCCATCAGCACGAACCGGTGTCCCTTGGCCGCGGCGACGTCGACCATGCCGGAGTCCCGCAGGATGGTGTGGGCCGCGACCAACTGGTGGATCACCGACGCGACCGGGCCCGCCGGCCACGGCACCGTCGTCCACGGTCCCGCGGCGCGGTCGGGATCGTTGTGCTCGATCCGCCAGTGCATGCCCGGTGAGACGTCGGGATGGCTCCAGATCTGCAGGGTCGGCTGGTTGGCGTCGGGCGACGGCTGGGTCATCGGCAGGGTGAAGGACACGCTGTGCCTGTCGCCGGGAACGCGGCGCAGCTCCAGCCGGGTGTCCTGGTGGACGACGGCCTCGACGCGCTCGTCCGGCCAGCGGACGGTGACCTCGATGCCGGCGGCCTCGTGCGGGCCGCGTACGAACGTGTAGAACTCCGCGCGGGAGGCCACGGAATACTTCTCACCCGGCAGGAACTCGTAACCGGAGGGCAGCGTGACCTCGGGCCTGCCGGGTTCGCCGGGCCGGCCGCGTACGACGCGGAAGGCCGCGTAGGCCGTCTCCGCCGCCGAGGCGGGGCC
>NZ_SMLD01000306.1:0-5061 GCF_004352805.1 Nonomuraea mesophila | reverse complement strand
CTCGCGCAGGCTGCGTCTGCGCGGCGTTGTATGCCGTCTGCACCGGGTTGGGCATGCCGGCGAGTTCAGGCGCCGCAGCCTGCGCGAGAGCGGAACCGGTCTGCGCGAACTGCTGCGGCATCTGTGCGATGGGCCCGGGCTGCCCGCCCTGCACGAACGCGTTCGCCGCGGCGGCGGCAGGCGCCACGTACACGGCCGTGTAAATCTTGGGCGGGTTCTTACCGGCTTTCTTCTGCTCGCCGTCGCTCACGTATGTGACGGTGAGCGTGCCGCCCGGCTCGAGGCCCTTCGCGCCCGCCGCGCGCACCGCGGTGCGGATCGCGGCCAGCATGTTGCCCTTCACGTACAGCTTGCGCAGCCCGCTGTCGTCGTGCATCTCGGGGTCGCGCAGGTCGGTTTGCAGGGTGACGACGAGCTGCATCATGGGCTTGCCGTCGCTGTCCCAGAACTTGAGCTTGCCCGTGTCGAGGTCGCGCTGCTGCTCGACGGTGGGCGTGGCGGTGACGGTGCCCGTCAAGGCGGTGCCGTGCGGCGCCTTGTCGAACACGGCGTGCCCGCTCGGGATGCCGCCCCCCATCAGGAAGTCGTTCGCGTCGTACTGCTCGGTTTCGGTCATTGCTGGTTCCTCTGCTACTAGGCGATGAGGTCGGACAGTTCCGACGCCGCTTGCTCGAGGGCGTCGGGGTCGCCCGGGCAGCCCCGGGTGACGTCTTGGGAGCCCGGCAGGCGCCACGGGCATGACTGGCACCACGACGCGCGCCGCTTGAGCAGCGGCAGCGCGGCCGGGCCGAGTGCGCGCGTGAGCTTGGCTATGCCGTCGACGCGGGCGAGCCGCTCGAGCGCAAGGTCGCGGTTGTACGGCGCGGACCACAGGAAGCGTTGCGGCCATTCCTGGTCGCGCGGCAGGAAGTAGATCGCCACGTCCGTGACGGGATAGCCGCGCAGTTCCCAGCCCAGCCCGTATTCGTGCGCCTGCACCTCGTACTGCGGGCCGGGCCCGTTGCGCTTGTACTCGCGCAGCGTGGTGCCGCCGGGGATTTTCCAGTCCCACACCACGCCGTCGAGGTAAAGGTCGGAGTTGCCGGAGATGTCGGTTCCGTCGACCTGGCCCACGGTGACGCGCTGCTCGAGCTGGTAGCGGTCGACGCCGTTTTCAGACCAGCTCGGCCGTGACATGTTCGCGAGTGTCAGTAGTTCCTCGAGCCCGCGGTGCACGTTGGTGCCGATCCACGCTTTCCATGGCAGGCGGCGCGGCCGGTCGGCGACCTCGGGGTGGCCGAGCAGCTTGTACCCGAGCCGTAGGTCGCATGGGATGCCGATCTCGGACGGGCCGGGCTCGACCTGTAGTGAGCGGGGCGCGTTGTTGATGTGCGCCTCGATCAGGTCGTCGAGCTCGCGCTGTTGGTCGAGAACCTTCTGACTCGGCGTCATAGCGCGGTCTGCTCGCGGCTCACCAGGGTGAGCGGCCCGTAATCGTTGCGCACCTCTTCGACGGAACGCGGGATGCCCTGCCCGTGCAGACACAGCCCCTCGCACAGCACATCGTTGACGGCCGTCCAGTCGTCGCCGTCCTGGTCGCGCCACACGTCGCCGGCGCGGGGCGGCCAGTTGGCGGGGGGCGGCGGCCACGTGGCGGGCGAGTCGTCGCCCTCGACGGTCTGCTCGCGGCGTACGAGCGCGAGCGGCCCCCACGTGCTGTGCACGTCGGTGGGCGACGTGACCCACCCCTCGGTGTTGGTGAGCACGATGTCGTCCCGCTCGCGGTGGGCGAACCAAAGGTCGTTGTCCTTGTCGCGCCAGATGTCGCCCGGGCAGGGCGGCCACTTGGCAGGCATCGCGCGCTCGACGACCTGCACCGCGACGGCGGGCACGTCGGGGCAGACCACGAACGTGTAGGTGCCGACGTGGCCGACGGTGCGGGCGACGAACGAACGGCCCTGCATGTGCTCATGCGACACGCCGTCTGTGACGCGGGCGCCCTTGATGGTGATGTCGACGAGATCGCCGACCTGCGGATCTCTGCTCATGCGCTGCCGTGCTCCTCTGCTCTCGGGCGGCGACCCGCACCGGGGTCGCCAAGTGCCATACACGCTACAACTCGCAACAATGCGCCGCAACATGCAACACGTGCGGCCGTCGAGGTTCATCCGGGTTCACCTCGGTTCGGGTAGAGTTCGCGCGCTATCTGCTCGGCGCGATGGCCATGATTGGGAGGTTAGGAGGGGACCGCCGAGGCAGGCCACGACGTTTCCCGATGTTGCTCGACATCCGGGGAAAGTTGCTCGATGTTTCTCATGCAGCCTGCGTCGCAGTAGCAGCGGCGCGGCGCGCAGTGCGCCGTCTGCCCGGGCTTGGGCCGGCCGGCCATGGCCGCGGGCGTGTGCCGGGCGCACCGCCACCCTTGGATGTAGGGGCGCGTCGGGGTGGCGCCGCAGTACGCGACACCACCCCACCAACCGCACGGGCGCATCAGGCGGGCATGCCGCGCAGGATCGTGATCTCGGCCGCTTTCTCGACCTGCCCGACGACGGCGAGCACGGCGTCGCGCAGCACGGCGGCCGGGTCGTCGAGCAGGTACATGACGCGCAACTCGCCCCGCTCGATCCGGTACCGGAACCGCGCGCCGAGCCCGTATACAACCGGGTCTTCACCCTCGGCGACGGGCAGCTCGAGGCACTTGACCGCGATCTTGAATTCGGTCGGCACCTTCAAGTTGCCCTTGGCGCCGGCGCTCGCGTCGGTCGTCTCCTCCCACACGAGATTCGCGTCGCCCGACGCGAGCCGGGTCGCCGACGCGAACTTGACCGTGGTCTTGGCGTGGAACGTGGTCGCGATCTCGAGCAGCTCGGCGGCGGCCGGCTCGCGAATATCGGACAGGTGTTCCTCGAGGAAGTCGGTGAACTCGCGTTGCGGCAGCCACCGCCGGTCGTTCCCCGCCCACGCATCCCACGCGTCGGTCGTACACAGTTGCAGGATGAGCCGGTGGTCGCCCCACCTCGGCGCGTCGGCGGTGGGCGCGTTCAGCACCGCGGTGATCGCCCGCGCGTGCACGTTGACGTACGTCTCGGTGTCGGCGTCGGCGTGCTTGCGGAAGTAGGCGAGGAAAGAGCCGACGTCCTCGACGACCGTGCGGCCGGTCTTGCGGCGCGGCGCGGCGAGTCGCTGCCGGTGCTCGGTGGTGTCGAGGTCGAGCAGGCGCGGCCCGTCCGCGGTCGGCACCATGTAGACGGTGCCGATGTCGAGCGGGGTTGCGCCGGCGGCGGCGCGGGCGGCCTCTTGGGCCACCTGGATAACGGCGTCGTTTTCGGTGCGGTCGTTCACTTGCGGATCTCCCTCACGTTGTCGTTGGCGGGTTGGTTGATCTCGCGCAGCACGCCGGGCAGCGCGAGCTGCCGCGGGTCGTCGCGCACGAGGTTGTTGTCGCCGTCGTAGAAGAAGACGGCGGCGGTGGGGTCGCCCTTGGGCGGTTTGATCGACGCCTGCGCGGACACCATGAGCGCCTTGTCGTTGCCCTTCATGGGCTGCACGTCGATCTTGAGAGTGAATTCGCCGCGCTTGCCGTGCTGCTTGACCGCGGAGACGAGCTGCTGCATGAGCTCGGCCGCCTTGTCGGACACCTCACCCCCTTGGATGTCGCGCAGTACGTCGGCGAACGGCCGAACCTGCATCGGCTCGGCGTCGGTGTGGTCGGTCACTGTGGTGCCTTTCTCTTTGCGTGCCGGGCCCTGTCTCGGGCGTTGTGGCAGGTGCGGCAGTGCCAGCTACGGCCCGGCCTGCCGCGTTTCGCGGGCGGGAACGCCCGCCACGGCTTGGGCTCGCCGCAGGTGCGGCAGGTGCGGGGCGGCTGTTTCGCGAGCTCGAGTTCTTCGCGCTCGTGGAAGGTGAGGGCGGCGATCACGCCGCCCGGGTCGGCGGCGAGCGGGATGCCGGCGATCCACTCGCGGCACCGCTCGAGCACGGGGCAGTCGTGGCAGATGGCGCGGGCGCGGGCGACCTCGGCGGGCGCCCGCTCGTCGGGGTCCATGTCGCGGCCCCGGCCGGTGCACGGCGCGGTGGCCTGCCATGGCGGGTAAAAGTCGATGTCGGCGTATGCGCGAAGTGCGGCCATCACACCGCCTCGAGCTTCTGTAAGAGCGTCTTACGTCGATCAGCCGAGCGGCCGACGCGTTTCCATCCGGCCTGCTTAAAGCAGTAACCGGGGTTGGCCGAGCGGACCTTGCGGTCCCACACGTAGGTCAACAGTCCGTCCGGCCCGATGTCGTGCCCTTCCTCGGCGAACACCCGCTCGGCGTCGAGGATGAGTTCGCTTGACAGGATCGTCGATTCGTTGTGGAAGATCGTGCATGTCCAACCGTCGAGCCCGTTCATCGCGCGTAGACCCGAACGTGGGTGTGGGCGCCACCACCCGAAGACGGCCCGCTCGTCGCACGACAGGAGAACGATGGTCTGTCCGGGTGGCATGAACTGCGGTGAGCCGATCTTTCGTCGGGAGTAATGCCGGTCGGCGAGTTGGCACCCCCGCGGATCGAACTTGGTTACGCGCGCCCAGTACTTCACGGCGCAACCGCCTCAAGGGGCTCGCCGTACCCGGCCGACCGCAGCAACAGACACGCGTCCTCGAGCAGCATCCGCACCGGGATGTCGAACACGCACGGGGGCATCACGTACTCGGGCCCGCGGCCGAGCTCGACCACGTGCCCGAGCGGCAGCCACGCCCACCACCGGTGCGCGTTACCCAGCCCGACGCCGCGCCGCTGCGTCACCAGCACGCCCACGTTCGCGCCCGAGTTGATCCGCTCGCGCTCGGTCTCGGCCAGCCACGCGCCGATCTGCCCGTCGCCCGCGTCTTTCGCCTTGTCGCCGCCCTTGACTTCCCAGCAGATGCCGGGCGTACCGGTGAGGTCGCCGAGGTCGAATTCGCCTGCCAGCGCGCGGCGTTCGGCGTGCGGGAACCCGCGCGGCCGGATCGCGGCCACGACCGCGCTCTCTGCCCGGGTGCCGATGTCCTTGGAACGGCTCACGGCTATACCTCCCAGACGGGGACGGGGGACGGGTTGGGGG
>NZ_SMLD01000305.1:0-5122 GCF_004352805.1 Nonomuraea mesophila | reverse complement strand
GGTGACGAGGACGGAGATGGCGGCGAGGGCCTCGACGACCTGGTGGGCGTCAGGGGTGGCCGAGGGGTCGAGCAGCCACTGGAGCATCAGCCCGTCCGCGATCGCCACCACCACCGACACGAACACCTCGGGGTCCATCGGCAGCTCGACCCCGAGCTCGGCGGCGGCCCTGCGCATCATGCCGGTCCCGGCGGTGCGGGCCCGCGCATAAGCCTGGGCCAGTTTGTCCCGCAGCACGGGCTCGCGCAGCGCCGCCGGGTAGCCCTCGACGAGGAGCACCAGCTGCGGCCGGAGCTCGTCGAAAACGTCGATCAGCTCTCTCATGGCGCGTTCGAGCATGTCGCGGCCGGCGCCGAGCTCCGCCCCGAACAGCGACCTCTCGACCCGCTGTGTCCACTGCTCGAAGATCTCCGCGATGGCCTCGTTGAGCAGCGCGTCCTTGCCGCCGAAGTGGTAGCCGATGGAGGCCAGGTTGGTGCCTGACGCGGCGACCAGGTCGCGTGCGGTCGTGCGGGCGTAGCCCTTCTCCTGCAGGCAGCTCACGGCTCCCGCCAGCAGTCTCTCCCGGTATCCACCGGCCTCTGTTCGCGCCACGTCGTTCATGGTATCCAATATATACAAGCGTATATGACGTACGTACATCTACTTGGAGGCGAACGATGCTCCCACCGGGACCGAAACTGCCCGCGCTGATGCAGACCGCACGGTTCATGGCCGCGGCGCCGAGCGCGTTCGAGGCCTACCACCGCAGGTACGGCCCGATCTTCACCGTCCGGTACGCCGGCTTCCCCCCGGAGGTCTACGTGACCACCGCGGAGCTGGCCGAGCAGGTCTACCGGACCGACCAGGACGGCGGGCAGGCCGGCGCGGCGCGGCGCGACTTCCTCCAGCACCTGGTCGGCGCGCACTCCGTGCTCACGCTCGACGGCGAGCCGTGGTGGCGGCACCGCAAGACGCTCAACCCGCCGCTGCGCGCCAGGCAGGTCGCCGGCTACCACGACGACATCGCCGCGATCGCGGCGGAGAAGATCGCGACGTGGCCGCTGGGCAGGCCCTTCGCGCTGCGCGACCGCATGCAGGAGATCACGCTGGAGATCATCATCCGGCTGGTCTTCGGGATCAGCGACGCCGGGCGCGTCGGCAGACTGCGGGCGCTGCTGCCCGCGCTGATCGCGACCGGCGGGTCCATGCAGGTGGCGATGCTGCCCAACCGGATGCGCGGCCCCGCCGCACGGGTGCCGATCACGCCGTACGCGAGATTCCTGAAACTGCGCACGGCCGTGGACACGATCCTGTTCGACGAGATCCGCCGCAGGCGCGGCACGACCGGCGGCACCGACGTGCTCGGCCGGCTGCTCGGCACCGGGCTGGACGACCAGGAGATCCGCGACGAGCTGATCACCCTGCTGATCGCCGGCCACGAGACGACCGCGACGGGCCTGGCCTGGGCGTTCGAGCGGATGCTGCGGATGCCCGAGGTGCTGGAACGCCTGCCGGACGACGAACCCTACCTCGACGCGGTGGTCAAGGAGGTGCTGCGCGTCCGGCCGGTCGTCTATGAGGCGCCGCGGCTGCTCGGCTCACCGCTCCGGCTGGGCGGCTACGAGATCCCGGCCGGATGGTACGCGGGGCCGTACATTCCGCTCGTGCACCGCGATCCCGCCGCCTTCGACGAGCCCGAGCGGTTTCGCCCGGAGCGGTTCCTGGCGGGGCACCAGAACAGGGGCTGGATGCCCTTCGGCGGCGGGCGGCGCTTCTGCGTCGGAGCGCAACTGGCGCTCCTGGAGATGCGCGTCATCATCCGGGAGGTGCTGGGCCGCCTGGAACTCGCGGCGCCCGATCAGGCGCCGGAGGCCAGGCGGCTGGCGAACGTGACGCTCGCGCCCGCGCGGCTGACTCGCGTCATCGCCCGCGCTCGGACTCCTGCTCGGACTGAGTAGGAGAGTCCTCGCGTCGCGGGTCGGCACCCAGCTCCTCGCGGAGCCGGTCGTAGTCGATGTGATGGTTGGTGTACTTCAGCTGGCGAGCAACCTTCGTCTGCTTCGCCTTGGCTCTTCCTCGGCCCATGGCTACTCCCCTCGTCCCCGCTGTCATGCTATCCAACAACGTTACGACTTGAAGAATTATGCAACTGAACTCGATTAGTCTGGCAACATGCACGTGGAGGTCTATCAGGCCAAGGCCGACTTCTTCCGAACGCTCGGCCACCCCGCTCGCATCCGAGTGTTGGAGCTGCTCCAGGAAGGGCCACTTCCCGTCAGGGACCTGCTGGCCCAGATCGACATCGAGGCATCGAGCCTCTCACAACAGCTCGCGGTCCTGCGCCGGGCAGGAATCGTGAGCGCCATCCGCGAAGGCAGCACGGTGGTCTACACACTGGCCACGCCAGAGCTCGCCACCCTGCTCGGCACCGCCCGGCGCATCCTCACCGACATGCTGGCCGACCAGGGCGAGCTCCTCGCGGAGCTGAGAGCCGAGGTCACCTAACCGGCGCTCCAGATCGACAATGCGGGCGGAAAGGACGGATCGGCTAGGCTGCCGGGCATGGTCTCCGAGCTGTTCGATCCCAAGGCGTGGCAGGCGGTCGAGGGATTCGAGTTCACCGACATCACCTACCACCGGGCGGTCGACCAGGGCACGGTGCGCATCGCGTTCGACCGGCCCGAGGTGCGCAACGCCTTCCGCCCGCAGACGGTCGACGAGCTCTACCGCGCCCTCGATCACGCGCGGCAGACCACCGACGTCGGATGCGTGCTGCTCACCGGCAACGGCCCGTCGCCCAAGGACGGCGGCTGGGCCTTCTGCTCGGGCGGCGACCAGCGCATCAGGGGCAAGGACGGCTACCAGTACGCCGACGGCACGCCGGCCACCGGCCGCCTGCACATCCTTGAGGTGCAGCGGCTGATCCGCTTCATGCCCAAGGTCGTGATCTGCGTGGTGCCCGGCTGGGCCGCGGGCGGCGGCCACAGCCTGCACGTTGTGGCCGATCTCACACTGGCCAGCGCGGAACACGCCCGGTTCAAGCAGACCGACGCCGACGTGGCGAGCTTCGACGGCGGTTTCGGCTCGGCCTACCTGGCCCGGCAGGTGGGCCAGAAGTTCGCTCGCGAGATCTTCTTCCTCGGCGACACCTACACCGCGGCCGACGCCCACCGCATGGGCATGGTCAACGCCGTGGTCCCGCACGACGAGCTGGAGGCCACGGCCCTGGAGTGGGGCCGGAAGATCAACGGCAAGTCGCCGACGGCGCAGCGCATGCTCAAGTTCGCCTTCAACGCGATCGACGACGGCATGGTGGGGCAGCAGGTGTTCGCGGGCGAGGCCACGCGGCTGGCGTACATGACGGACGAGGCGGCCGAGGGGCGCGACTCGTTCCTGCAGAAGCGCGAGCCCGACTGGTCGCCGTTCCCCTGGCACTTCTGAGCCGATGCGGATCACGGTCCCGGAGGCGCTGACCGCCTCGCACGTGAAGTGGGACGGAGAGGCCGGACGCGCCTGGTCGGCGGGGCTGCCCGCGCTCGCCGAGCGTTACCTGGAGGAGTGGGGGCTGCGGCTCGACGGCGAGCCCCGCCACGGCGTCGTCTCGCTGGTGCTGCCCGTCGTCCGCGACGACGGCACCGAGGCGGCGCTCAAGCTGCAGCCCGTGACCGACGAGAACGCCACGGAGGCCATGGGGCTGGCCGCGTGGGCGGGTGACGCCTCGGTGCTGCTGCTCGAGTCGGACCCGGCGACCGGCACCATGCTGCTCGAACGGCTGTCAGCCGACCGGTCGCTGTCCAGCGTGCCGGACGACATGGAGGCGATGGGCATCCTCGCCGACCTGCTGGCCCGCCTGGTGGCCCATCCCGCCCCCGCGGGGATGCGCCGGCTGGGCGACATCGCGCAGGCCATGCTCGACGACGTGGACAAGGCGCTCCCGCGGCTGGCGGACGAGCACCACCGCCACTGGATGACGTGGTGCGCCTCGGCGGTCGCCGAACTCGTCCACGAGCCCGGCGACCGGCTGCTGCACTGGGACCTGCACTACGACAACGTGCTGGCGGCCGGGCGGGAGCCGTGGCTGAGCATCGACCCCAAGCCGCTGGCCGGCGACCCCGGCTTCGACCTCATGCCCGCCCTGGACAACCGCTGGGACGACGTGGTCGCGACGGGCGAGGTGACCCGGGCGGTGCTCAGGCGCTTCGACCTGATGGTCGACCGGCTCGGGCTCGACCCCCGGCGGGCGGCGGGCTGGACGCTGGGCCGGGCGCTGCAGAACATGCTCTGGGAGGTCGAGGACGGCACCCACGCCGACAGCGAGTGGATGCGCATCCAGCTCGCGGTGGCCGAGGCCGTGCGGCACCGGCAGTGACTCACAGGGTCAGCACGATCTTCCCCCGGCCGTGGCCGGTCTCGATCTCCCGGTGCGCGTCCGCGGCCTCCTCCAGCCGGTACGCCCGCCGCACCGGGAACACGAACTCGCCCGCGGCGTACAGCGCGGCGTAGCGCCCGAGCCGTTCCGCCGTGCGCTGCCCCTGGACGACCTGGACGCCCAGCTCGGCGGCCTTGCCGTGCTCGACCAGCGTGACGATGCGGCTGCGCTCCCCGACCAGCTCGATCGACACCTCAAGCGCGTGACCTCCCGCCCCGTCGAGGGCGGCGTCGATCCCGCCGGGCGCGAGCTCGCGCACCCTATCGGCCAGCCCCTCCCCGTAGGTGACCGGGACGGCGCCGAGTGCGCGCAGGTGGTCGTGGTTGACCTCGCGGGCGGTGCCGATCACGGTGGCTCCGCGCCTCCTGGCGATCTGCACGGCCGCGGTGCCCACCGATCCGGCCGCGCCGTGCACGAGCAGCGTCTCGCCCGCCGCGACGCGCAGGCCGTCGAGGGCGAGCTCGGCGGTCTGCACCCCCGCGGTCATCCCGCCGGCCACCTCCCAGGGCACCTTCGCGGGTTTGGGTGCCACGTCGGTGGCCGGCACCACGACGTACTCGGCGTAGGCGTGCAACCGCGAGAACCTGTGAGGATGGTGGTGTGCCGCTTCGAGCCCTGGCTTGACTCGCGCGAGAACAGACCATGGTGTCTTGGCTTGGATCTGTCGGCCGGGGTTTCGAAGTGGTGCTCGCTGTCACCGGGGCGTCGGAG
>NZ_SMLD01000304.1:0-5160 GCF_004352805.1 Nonomuraea mesophila | reverse complement strand
GAGGGAGGGAGTGGGGAAGGTGAGGGAGCCGGGAAACAGAAGAGCCCCGCCCTGGGTCAGGGCGGGGCTCTTCGGTGGCGGGAGGGAGGTCAGGCCTCCAGGTCGGCCGTGAGGCCGCGGGTGACGTTGGGGTCGACGGGAACGCCGGGGCCCATCGTCGTGGAGAAGGTGACCTTCTTCAGGTAGCGGCCCTTGGCCGCCGACGGCTTGAGACGCAGCACCTCGTCAAGGGCGGCGGAGTAGTTCTCGACGAGCTGGCGCTCGTTGAACGACGTCTTGCCGATGACGAAGTGCAGGTTGGCCTGCCGGTCGGTGCGGAACTCGATCTTGCCGCCCTTGATCTCCGTCACGGCCTTGGCGACGTCGGGCGTCACGGTGCCGGTCTTGGGGTTGGGCATGAGGCCACGCGGGCCGAGCACGCGGCCCAGGCGACCGACCTTGCCCATGAGGTCGGGCGTGGCCACGACGGCGTCGAACTCGTTGAGCCGGTTGCCCTTGGAGATCTCGTCGATCAGTTCGTCGGCGCCGACGATGTCGGCGCCCGCCTCGCGGGCTGCCTCGGCACGGTCACCGGTCGCGAAGACCAGGACCCGGGCGGTCTTACCGGTGCCGTGCGGGAGGTTGACCGTGCCGCGCACGATCTGGTCGGCCTTGCGAGGGTCGACGCCCAGCCGCAGCGCGACCTCGACGGTGGCGTCGAACTTGGTGGTCGACGTCTCCTTGGCCAGCTTCGCGGCGTCGGCGGGCGTGTAGAGCTTGTCGCTGTCGACCTTGGCGGCCGCGTCCTTGTGCGCCTTGCTGCGCTTCATGTCTTGTGACTCCTGAGTGGTCCGCGGGCCCGGTGTGGGCCCTCCCACGAACGGGAAAGGCTGTCAGTCGGCGATCGTGATGCCCATCGACCGGGCGGTGCCGGCGATGATCTTCTCGGCCGCCTCGAGGTCGTTGGCGTTGAGGTCGGGCATCTTGGTCTCGGCGATGCTGCGCAGCTGCTCGCGGCTCAGCTTGCCGACCTTGTCGCGGTGCGGGACCGCGCTGCCCTTGTCGAGACCGAGAGCCTTCTTGATCAGCTCGGGCGCCGGCGGCGTCTTCGTGATGAAGGAGAAGCTGCGGTCTTCGAAAATGGTGATCTCGACGGGGATGATGTTGCCCCGCTGGCCTTCCGTGGCAGCGTTGTACTGCTTCACGAAGTCCATGATGTTGACGCCGTGGGGACCGAGGGCGGTGCCCACGGGCGGCGCAGGGGTCGCCTGACCGGCCGGCAGCTGCACCTTGACCAGTGCGGCGATTTTCTTCTTCGGAGGCATGTGTCCTTCTCCGGGTCCTGATTGCGATGCTTGCCGGACTGCGGATGCAGCCCTGACATGTCGGAAGGCCACCCCTCGCGACAGGGCGGCCAGCCGAACGTCTAAGTGTAGGTGATCGTCCTAGATCTTCGAGACCTGGTTGAACGAGAGCTCGACGGGAGTCTCGCGGCCGAAGATCGAGACGAGCACCTTGAGCTTCTGCGACTCGGGGCTGATCTCGCTCACCGAGGCGGGCAGCGTGGCGAAGGGGCCGTCCATGACCGTGACCGACTCGCCGATCTCGAACTCGACGGTCGGGCCCGTGGTCGTCTTGGCCGCGGCCTTCTTGCTCTCCTCGGTCGGCTCGGGCGCGAGCAGCTTGGCGACCTCGTCGAGACTGAGCGGGCTCGGCTTGTTGGACAGGCCCACGAAACCGGTCACACCGGGGGTGTTGCGGACGGCGGCCCACGACTCGTCGGTCAGTTCCATGCGCACCAGCACGTAGCCGGGCAGCACGCGCTCCTTGACCGGGACCTTCTTGCCGCTCTTGAACTCCTGGACGGTGTGCGTCGGCACCTCGACCTGGTAGATGTAGTCCTCCATGTTGAGCGAGACGTTGCGGCTCTCGATGTTGGACTTCACCCGGTTCTCGTAGCCGGCGTAGGAGTGGATGACGTACCACTCGCCGGGCAGGCCGCGCAGGGAGCTCTTGAACTCCTCGACCGGATCGACGTCAGGAAGAACAGCACCGTCCTCGACGGCGGAAGCCTCGACATCGGCCGCCTCGTCGCTCTCCGCGACCTCGGCCTCGGAGGCCGCCGGCTCGGCGCTCTCCTCGGCGGCTTCTTCCAGCTCGTCGCCCCACTCGCCGCGGGGCTCCTCGGCCGGAACTGAAGACTCGGACACGGTGACTCTTCCTCTTTCGTCTTGTCGTTTGCTCTCGTATCGAATGGCGACTCCGTCAGACGACACCGGCCGGGGTCTCGATCAGGCTCCGCCGAAGACCCGCAGAACCAACCATCCGAGGCCGCTGTCGAGCCCGTAAACGATCGCAACCATGATCAGAACGAATATCAGAACGACCGTCGTGTAGGTGACGAGATCCTTGCGTGTCGGCCAGATGACCTTGCGGAGCTCGTTGACGACCTGCCGGTAGAAAAGGGCAGGCGTCGTGCGTGTCTTCTTCTCGCCACCCGGCTTGCCTGCGGTCTCGCCGCGCGTGTCGATCGCCACAGTCCTCACCCGAATCAGTCGTATCCAACGCAGTTTTGCGGCGCGCTTACACGCCCATTATTGCGCGGACCGCACTCGCAGGGCACGAGGGACTCGAACCCCCAACCGCCGGTTTTGGAGACCGGTGCGCTACCAATTGCGCCAGTGCCCTATGTCATCGACCAGACTACCCTGATCGACTCACTGCCTGGACCGAACCGCTCGCCGACATGCGGCGGAAGGACCACGCGAAAGCATACGGGGGAATGCCTGCCACGTCGAACCAAATCCTGATGGCCCAGGTCACGCGGGCGTGTGGCCTGCGAAGCCCCCCGTGGGAGCATGGACGCATGTCCACCCGATCCCGCATCTCAGCGAGAATTTCCGCGATCTCCGAGTCTGCCACGCTGGCCGTCGACGCCAAGGCCAAGGCCATGAAGGCGGCCGGACGTCCCGTCATCGGATTCGGGGCGGGCGAGCCCGACTTCCCGACGCCCGGCTACATCGTCGAGGCGGCGGTCGAGGCGGCCCGTGACCCGCGTTTCCACAAGTACACCCCGGCCGGCGGCCTGCCCGAGCTCAAGCAGGCCATCGCCGCCAAGACGCGGCGCGACTCCGGCTACGCGGCCGAGGCGTCGCAGGTGCTGGTCACCAACGGGGGCAAGCAGGCCGTCTACCAGGCGTTCGCGACGCTGCTCGACCCCGGCGACGAGGTCATCGTCGTGGCCCCCTACTGGACGACCTACCCCGAGGCGATCAAGCTGGCAGGGGGCAGGCAGGTCAGCGTCGTGACCGACGAGTCCACCGGCTACCTGGTGAGCGTCGAGCAGCTGGAGGCGGCGCGCACCGAGCGGACGAAGGCGCTGCTGTTCGTCTCGCCGTCCAACCCGACGGGCGCCGTGCACTCGCGCGAGGAGACGGTGGCGATCGGCCGCTGGGCCGCCGAGCACGGGCTGTGGGTGGTCACCGACGAGATCTACGAGCACCTCGTGTACGGCGGCGCCGCGTTCACCAGCATCGCCACGGCCGTCCCCGAGCTGGGCGACCGGGTCGTGATCCTCAACGGCGTGGCGAAGACGTACGCGATGACGGGCTGGCGCGTGGGCTGGCTGATCGGCCCGTCCGACGTGGTCAAGGCCGCGACCAACCTGCAGTCGCACGCCACCTCCAACGTCTCCAACGTCGCCCAGATGGCCGCGCTGGCCGCGGTTTCCGGTGATCTGTCCGCGGTGGCGGAGATGCGGGCGGCCTTCGACCGGCGCCGCCAGACGATGGTTCGCATGCTCAACGAGATCCCGGGCGTGTTGTGCCCGGAACCAAAGGGGGCGTTCTACGCCTATCCCTCTGTCAAGGAGCTGCTCGGCAAGGAGGTACGCGGCCACAGGCCCGCGTCGTCCGGCGAGCTGGCCGAGCTCATCCTGGAGGAGGCCGAGGTCGCGGTGGTGCCCGGTGAGGCTTTCGGCACCCCGGGATACTTCCGCCTTTCCTACGCGCTGGGCGACGACGACCTCGTCGAGGGCGTCAGCCGCCTGGGCAAGCTGCTGGCCGAGGCGCGCTGAGGCCGGGGCGGGCCGTTCACTGGTCGACGTGCTGCACGATCTCGGCGGCGAGCGGCCTGATCTCGGCGGCGAGGCCGGGCGTCGCGGCGATGTAGACGGCGGTGCCCGGCCGCTCCAGCCACATGAAGTTGCGCAGGCCGTTGCGCGTGGTCCAGTGCAGCGCCGGTTTGCCCCAGTACGCGCTCAGCGTCGACCGAGCCACCAGCGTCACGAACTGCTCGGCGGTGCGCACGCCGCACACCACGCCGACATAGAGGCGCTCGTCGTTGTCCTGCCAGGTCAGGCCCTTGACCTTGACCCGCCGTTTGAGCGAGTGGAGGCGGGCGAAGGAGCCGGCCCGCGCCAGGCCGGCAGGCGAGGCGGGCACGTACACATCGACGGAGCCGCAGCTCAATGCAATGGCGGGGTGCTGGGTTTCCGGTTCGGGGGTCGGCGAAGCCGAGTGGACGGGCCGGCTGCTCGCGTCGGTGGGGGTCTCCGTCGGCCGCGCGCGGGCGATCAGGTCGTCGCAGGCGGCCAGCCCCGGCAAGAGCCCGCACACGAGGAGCATGGCTGCCGTACGCCGCATCGACGCCCCCCATGACGTGAATGAATATGCCGGGTAAAGGCTTTCAGTCTCCTACAGGAGCTCTGGCCGAGGCCGCAATAGTGACCAGTTCGCCGGCGAGTGAGTCGCTGACCCTGATCCACACGCCGGTGCCCGCCCGCTCCAGCCACACGATCACCCGTCCGCCGCGCGGGTGCTCGCCCACCATGGCGGGCCGGCCGCGCACGGTGGTGGGGCGGGCGTCGTGCATCGTGAACCGCTCGCGGTAGCGCGCCCAGCCGGCCGCCACGTCACCGTGCTCGACCCGGACCTCGACGCGGTCGCCGCCGGCGGACCACCTGGCCCAGTGGCCCTGGCCTCCTGGCCAGGGCCCGATCGTGCCGCCGCCGCCGCGCGCCAGTCCCATGGGCAGGTAGGTGAGCCAGAGGTCGTCGGAGACCACCGCGAGCGCGGGCGCAGGGACCCGCCGGGCGGGCACGGCCGCCCCGGCCCCGCCCACTTGGTCCGCCGCCGGCGTGGAGTCCGCCTCGGACGTGGGGTCCGCCGCCGGGGTGGGGTC
>NZ_SMLD01000303.1:0-5178 GCF_004352805.1 Nonomuraea mesophila | reverse complement strand
GGGGAGCGGACTGGGGTGCCGGGTCAGCGAATGCGGGGCTGAGGGGGGTGGCCAGGCAGGCGGCTAGGATGATCGATCCTGCCACCGCACCGCGCTTACTCAACATGAGCACTCCTCGGTTGGGGGTGCTGTCAAGTTAACGGCTGCTAACGCTTCTCGTCAGATGTCAAACGAGCCCTATTTCGGTGTTATAGCCGCGGTTTCGGCCGCGGGCCCGGACGGCGGCCGCCCTGCCTATAAGGCCGCGCGGCCGCCCTGCCCGTAAGGTCGTCGCAGCTCAGGTCACCGGATCGCCGGCGCGACGGCCGTGGAACGCGCCGTCAACAGGGCGATGAACGCGTACGGCACCACCATGAGGGCGAACGTCAGCCCGTGCGACACGTACGACGACGCGGCCCCGTACGCGGCGTAGACCGCGAGCGTGACCACGTTCATGCCGAGGCCGGCGACCGAGGTCACGGTGGCCCTGGCCGTACCGGTGATCCGCTCCTGCAACCGCGCGTCCGCCACCACACTGGCCAGCTGGAACGCCCCGAAGGCCAGGGCGATCAGCACGAACCCCGCCGGGTGCCCGCTGACCGCGCCCGCGGCGAGGGCCAGCGCCGCGAGGACGATCGTGCAGGCGTACGCGCGGGGTGGCATGTTCTGCGCGCGTCCGGCCAGCAGGCCGCCCGCCGTGGCGCCGACCCAGCCGAGGAGGATGAGCACCGGGACGACGGCCTTGGCGACGCCCGTGTCGGTCGCGAGGTAGGGGACGTACTCGTCCAGCGCGCCCCAGATCGCCGTCACCGAAGCGACCACGAGCACCGCGCGCAGGACGCGCCGGTCCGTGCGGGCCTCGGTCAGACCGGCCTTCAGAATCGCCAGGTAACCCTCACCGTCGCCGTCGCCGCCGCGCGTGCGGTGTTCGGGCAGGGTGAGCGCCGTGGCCGCGCACAGCAGGCAGGCCAGCACGCTGGCGACGCCCACGGCCGGATAACCGCCGGCCGCGAAGACGGGCACGGCCAGGCCCATCGCCGCCGCGACGGCGACCGTGCCCACGGCGGTCGCCCGGCCCATGATGGCGGTGTAGCGGTGGGCCTGGCCGCGGCGCTCCAGCTCCTCGTAGGAAAGGGCCTCGAACGCGCCGGACACCAGCGCGCCCTCCGCGCCCCACAGCACGAAGCCGAGGGCGAAGGCCCAGTAGGAGGGGAAGAGCAGCCACAGGCTGAACCCCAGGGCGGCCAGCAGCGGGCCCAGGCACAGGGTGACCCGCCTGGACAGCCGGTCGGCCCAGGCACCGGACGGGATCTCGAGCACCATGCCCGTCACCGACCAGATGACGAACAGGGACGACGTCTCGGCCACGGACAACCCGGTGTCGATGAACAGCAGCGTGTAGACCGGGTAGATCAGCAGGAATTCGCCGAGGAACGTGTAAACGTAGAGCGACGCGACAAGCATGAGGCCTTCCAGGGGGACGAGTAGGGACTCCGAGTGCTTGTCGCCTCGGAGGCCCGCGCGCCCCGCGCCGGCCCCTGGTTATGGATCAATGTCGCCAGGTCATACCCGGAAGTCTAACGCCCTCTCCGCCGCCGTCCACCCCGCACGCCCCTCTCATCGGCGCGCGAATGTACGGCGCAGGGCCCTTACGGCGGGCCCCTGTGGCGGGGGCCCGTCGCGTGTCAGTCGCGGCCGTCGTCGTCGAACGACTGCAGGACCCGCTCGAACGCGTCGCCGACAGGCCGCAGCACCTCGGTGAACGCGTTGACGAGCGGACCGAAGATCTCGCCCACCTCGGTCATGAGGTCGGGGCTCTTGCTCTCGGGAGGCGCCCAGCGCATGGCGTCGGCGCTGAGCGTCTCCCACTCGTCGACTACGCCGTCGATCGCGTCGAGCAGATGGTCAGGATCGCTTGGCATGGTCGTTCCCCTGGAAGTCACCCGGTGGAATCCCTCATGACCACGGTACTTCAGGCCGGGACGGACACGCCCACGCCGCCTCGGGTCTGTGGGCCGTACCGCTCCTTGTCGGCGCTCAGGTCGAGCGGGCGGACGCTGGAGCGGGCGGCGAGCGCGTCCTCCGTCAGCAGCGCCGCCGGCACCAGCCACGACACCTCGAACTCCAGCCCGTCGGGGTCCTTCGCGTACAGGGCCTTGGTGGTGCCGTGGTCGGAGGCGCCGACCAGCGCGCCGAGCTCGCGCAGCCGGGCCGCGACGCGGTCGAGCTCGTCGAGGGTGTCGACCTCCCAGGCCAGGTGGTAGAGGCCGACCGTGGTGCGGCCGGCCGGTGAGGGCCCCGCGTCGCCACCGATCTCGAACAGGCCCAGGTCGTGGTCGTTCGTCGAGCCGGGAGCCTGGAGGAAGGCGGCGCCCGGCAGGGCCATGACGACCTCGAAACCCAGGGCCTCACGGTAGAAGGCGACGCTGCGCTCGGTGTCTCTGACGTAGAGGACCGCGTGGTTGAGCCGCTGGATCGGCATGGTGTTCTCCTTTCGATGGAGCCCACCTCCAATGTATGAGAATTCAACCATTACGGCTGCCGCTGGTGGGACGGCCTTCCGCACGGACACGCCGGAACACGCGGGCGGGTGTGGTGCGCAACTGTCGGACCGAGGCCGTACCGTTCTCCGGGTACCCGAACCGAGGAGATTGCCGATGCACGACACCGAAGAGGCGCTGTTCAGGGCGGTTCACGGCATCGCGGGCAGGCTCGCAGGCCAGCCCGTGCCGGTGGTGATGGACGCGCTGCTGCGCGACCTGCCCAAGGCTCCCGGCCTCGAGGTGACGGAGATTCGCAGGATCGCTGAGGAGATCAGCGTGGGCCGCGATCCATCGGGCTTGTGAACTCCCGGAGGCGGGGGGAGCATCGAGGCATGGTCGCTGGGCGCAGGTAGCATTTGCCCCATCTCAGCCAGCTTCGGGCTGGAACACGTGCTAGGAGGTCGTGGGTGACGCTGGTCGCAGGGGTCGATTCCTCCACGCAGAGTTGCAAGGTCGTCATCCGCGACGCGGAGACGGGCGCGCTGGTCCGGCAGGGCCGGGCCGCGCACCCCGACGGCACCGAAGTCCACCCCTCACACTGGTGGGCCGCGTTACTGCAGGCCATCGAGGAGGCCGGCGGGCTCGACGACGTGGCCGCCATCAGCGTGGCAGGCCAGCAGCACGGCATGGTCTGCCTCGACGCGTCCGGAGAGGTCGTCCGCGACGCCCTCCTGTGGAACGACACCCGCTCCGCCCAGGCCGCCGCCGACCTGGTCACCGAGCTGGGCGGCCCCCAGGCGTGGGCCGAGGCGGTGGGCTCGGTGCCCGTGGCCTCGTTCACCGTCACCAAGCTGCGCTGGCTGGCCCAGCACGAGCCGGACAACGCGCAGCGCACGGCGGCCGTGTGCCTGCCGCACGACTGGCTCACCTGGCGCCTGGCCGGGGCGCTCGCCACCGGCCCCTTCGACGCGCGGGCCTGGCGCGACGCCCCCACGCCGCCCCTCGACCAACTCGCCACCGACCGCGGCGACGCCTCCGGCACCGGCTACTGGTCGCCCGCGACCGGCGCCTACCGCACCGACCTGCTGAAGACCGCCCTCGGCACCGTCCCCCACCTGCCCAAGGTGCTCGGGCCGCGCGAGCCGGCGCCCGGTTCAGGGCCCCTCCTGATCGCGCCCGGCACCGGCGACAACATGGCGGCGGCGCTCGGCGTCGGCGCGCGGCCCGGCGACGTCGTCGTGTCGCTCGGCACGTCCGGCACGGTGTTCGCGATCGCCGGGACGCCCAGCGCCGACCCCACCGGCGCGGTCGCCGGATTCGCCGACGCGACGGGCCGCTTCCTGCCGCTGGTGTGCACGCTCAACGCCGCCCGCGTCATGGACGCCGCCGCCCGCATCGCCGGCGTCTCACTCGACGAGCTGAGCGACCTCGCCCTTCAGGCGCCGCCGGGGGCCGACGGGCTCACCCTGGTCCCCTACCTCGAAGGCGAGCGCACCCCCAACCGCCCCACCGCGACCGGCTCGATCCACGGGCTGACCCTCGCCACCGCCACCCCCGCCCACCTGGCCAGAGCCGCCATCGAAGGCATGCTCTGCGGGCTCGCCGACGCGCTCGACGCCCTCGACCTGGAGGCGGAACGTGTCCTGCTGATCGGCGGCGCCGCCCGCTCAGAAGCGGTCCGCCGCATCGCCCCCACGATCTTCGGGGTGCCGATCGCGGTGCCGCCACCCGCCGAATACGTCGCCGACGGGGCCGCCCACCAGGCCGCCACCCTGGTCACCACACCCGACTGGCAGCCCCACGACACCGCCACCTACGAAGCCGCCCCCGCACCCGACATCCGCCCCCGCTACGCGCGCGCAACGGCGCGTGTGCTGGACTGAGCCGTTTTCTGTTCTTTTCTTTCTTTACGGCTGCGCCTGGTTGGCCCCAGGCGCCGTCGTCGGTTTCCCACCTTCCAGGGTGACGCTCACCCGCCTCACCGGCCGCGACGGTGGCTATTGGTTGGTGTCTTTACGGCTGCGCCTGGTTGGCCCCAAACGCCGTCGTTGGTTTCCCACCTTCCAGGGTGACGCTCACCAGCCTCACCGCATCCCGCCGCTACGGCGCCCCGGCCCCATCACCTTCGGATCACTTGGCACCGTCACCTTCGGATCGCTCGGCACGGTCACCTTTGGTTCGCGTGGGACCGTCGCGTTCGGTTGGCTCGGCACGGTCTCCTATGGCTCGCGTGGGACCGTCACGTTCGGGGTTGGGGGTCGCCGTCGGGGGTCGGGCGCCGTTGCGGAGGTGGGCCCGGTGTTGACACCCGCGCCAAGACGCACATCCTCCCGAGGGCTGCCGCACGAGGGCTGCGGTCTGAGCGATCGGTCGCGCGAGGGCCTTGGACGTGATGGTGCCTGAGTGTCCTGGATGTGGTGGTGCCTGAGGGTCTGACGTGACGGGGTTCAGGGGTTGCGAAGGTGATCGTGCCGGGGCGCCGTTGCGGCGGGATGCCGTGAGGCTGGTGAGCGTCTCCCTGGAAGGTCGGGAACCAGCGGCGGTGGGTGGGGCTCACTGGGCGCAGCCGTAAAGGATGTGTTTGTGGTGTGGGGGTGGAGCTTCTCTGCGAGGTCGGGAACCAGCGGCGGTGGGTGGAGTTTCTCTGCGAGGTCGGGTTGGGGGAAGGGCCGGTGCGACTGACTGCTGTTGGTTTTTGATCAGTTGGTATCAGGGG
>NZ_SMLD01000302.1:0-5188 GCF_004352805.1 Nonomuraea mesophila | reverse complement strand
GCCACGCCCGCCCGGACGAGGACGTCACCACCGAACTGCAGCGCGTCTACGGCGACCTCGGCTGGATCATCCCCGAAACCCTGGCCGGACTGCAACGGGCCGATTCGGTCTACTTCGACACCATCAGTCAGGTCGTCGCACCGTCCTGGAGCCCCCGCCGCGCTGGCCGCGTGGGTGGCGGCCATCCAGCCCGAAGCCGAGCGCAAGCAGAAACTCGGCCGCCGTGTCAAAGGCGTCCACGCTCCCACCAGCCCGCTCCTGCTGTGGCTCGCGTGACGCCCGGCGGCGAGTCGACGCCCTCGTCACTCGTTCCGGGATGGGCATGCAGTGTGTCGACAAGGAGCGAGCTGTCCGGACCGGGCGTTGGTTCTGATCGACAACCAGGTGCTGTTGCCCCGGCGATGCGATGCCGCCGCTGGTCCGTGGACGCGACGTCGGGTGCTGGCGAGGTGGACGAGCCCGGCGCGAGCTGACCTTTCTCTTCGTGGCGGTCAGGTCGCTGCCTGCGCTACGGTGTCGCGCGGTGTGCCGGGAAGCCTGGTCGGCGGCGTTTTCATCACGCGACCGCACGGAGGCACTCATGAGCGACCGAGAAACCGGCAGCGGCCGGGGAGAGCACGAGGCCGAGTGATGTGGCGCCGCTCGGCCCTGCCCGGTCGGGGCAGGCACCCGGCCGTGGTGATCGCCGCCGGTTTCGGGGCGGCGGTGCTGATCGGCACGCTGCTGCTGGCCACCCCGCTGGCCACCGCCGGCGGTGATTCCTCGCACTGGCTGACCGCGCTGTTCACCGCCACCTCCGCGGTCTGCGTGACCGGTCTGATTGTGGTGGACACGCCCACGCACTGGTCGGTGTTCGGCGAGGTGGTCATCGCGCTGCTCATCCAGATCGGCGGGCTGGGCATCATGACGCTCGCCACGCTGATCATGGTCATCGTCTCCGGCAGGGTGGGGTTGCGCGCCCGCCTGTCCGCGCAGCTGGAGACGAAGTCCGTGGTGGCCGCCGACCTGCGTCAAGTGCTGCACAAGGTGGTGCTGTTCAGCTTGATGTGCGAGGCGGCCGTGGCCGCCGTGCTCACCGCCCGTTTCATCGTCGGGTACGACGAGCCGCCGGGCCGGGCGGCCTACCTGGGCGTCTTCCACGCGGTGTCGGCGTTCAACAACGCCGGTTTCGCATTGTGGCCGGACAATCTGATGCGCTTCGTGGCCGATCCGTGGATCTGCCTGACGGTCGCCGTGGCCGTCGTCGTCGGCGGGCTGGGCTACCCGGTCGTCTTCGACCTGCTGCGCCACTGGCGGCGCCCCAGCCGCTGGTCCCTGCTGACCCGGGTCACCGTCGGGCTCAGCGTCCTGCTGATCGGGGCGGGCACGATAGCGTTCCTCGCGGCCGAGTGGCGCAACCCCGGCACGATGGGCCCGCTGGACGACTCGGCCAAGCTGCTGTCGGCCTTCTTCGCCGCGGTCATGCCGCGTTCCGGCGGGTTCAACACCCTCGACATCGGTCAGATGAACCCGTCGTCGTGGCTGGTCACCGATGTGCTGATGTTCATCGGCGGCGGCAGCGCGGGCACGGCGGGCGGCATCAAGGTCACCACGTTCGGCTTTGTGCTGTTCATGGTCTGGGCCGAGCTGCGCGGAGAGACCCAGGTCAACATCGGCCACCGCCGGCTGCCCGCCGCCACCCAGCGCCAGGCGGTGTCCATCAGCCTGCTGGGCGTCTTCCTGGTCACGGTCTCGACCTTGCTGATGCTCACGATCACCTCCCACGGCCTCGACCGGGTGCTGTTCGAGGTGATCTCGGCGTTCGCCACCAACGGGCTGTCCACCGGCATCACCGCAAGCACCCCGCTGGCCGGGCACGTGCTGCTCAGCCTGCTGATGTTCGTCGGCCGCATCGGGCCTTTGACGCTGGGCTCGGCGCTCGCGCTGAAACAGCGCACCCGCCGCTACGAACTCCCCGAAGAGAGACTGATCACCGGCTGACGAGACGTTGCGTGTCGCCTTGGTGCTCAGCAACCGACCATGACGCGCCCGATGGCGCGGCTCATGCCGAGCCGCTCAAGAGAACGGGCGTGGATCAGGTCTGGTCAGCTGAAAGCCGTTCACCCGCCGTTCTGAGTGATCAGCATGTACAGCACCCAGACGAAGAGCACCGTCTTGACGAGGAGCTCGCGCCAGGCCAGCACCGGGCCGGCCTGGATGGCGTACGACATGCTCTTGATGGGCGAGGCCGGCGGTGAGGGAGCTTTGTCCGGTTCGAGCGGCCGGTTGAACCGGTGGAAGAACAACTGGGTCAGCGTCAATCCGACCAGCAGACCCGTGGTGAAGCTCAGGTGTTCCAGCCCCACCGCCGCCTGCAACGCCACCAGCACCACCATGAGCGCCAGCAGCACATCGTCGAAGACTTTGATGGAACGGCCGTCGCCGCTGTACATGGCGGCGATCCGCTTGATCCGGACCGGATAGGGCACCGCGAACATGTTGACGAACTTGACCAGGGCCTGCAGCGCGTACAGGCCGAGCAGGATCTTCAGGGCGATGACCATCGTTCACTCCTTCGCGAGCCAGTCGTGCAGTGTCGTTGCATCGATCAGCGTCACCGAGCCGGCGGGCACGCCGAGCACTCGCTCGATCGCCTCCGTGTACGCGGCCACGGTGTGGCCGATCTCGACGGCCGGCGTGCGGCCGGCGTGCGGCCGGCGTGCGGCCGGCGTGCGGCCGGCGAGAAGCAGCTCGCCGAGCGTGTCGTTGAGGTCCTGGATGAGGGCGTGCCAGGCGTCGAGATCGGCCTGCTCGCAGAAGGTCAGAGATCGTCCAGTTGTATCGAGCCAGGTCAGGAAGATGCGCGCCGTATGGAACTGCTCACCGGCGACTCTTCGAGATCCTGAGGTCAGTGGCTTGACGGCGGCCTTGGCGCGGAGCTGCGGGAGTTGATGCCAGGTCGCGAAGGTCCGGAGAAGGCGCTGATGAGGATCGTCAT
The DNA here is from genome assembly GCF_004352805.1 of Nonomuraea mesophila. Taxonomy (NCBI): domain Bacteria; kingdom Bacillati; phylum Actinomycetota; class Actinomycetes; order Streptosporangiales; family Streptosporangiaceae; genus Nonomuraea; species Nonomuraea mesophila. Next base: position 2,211 of record NZ_SMLD01000302.1, on the reverse strand, counting down.
GGAGTTCACTGAGGCGGTGGGTCAGCCAGGTCTGGTGATGGAGTCGCTGCTTGTCGATCACGGGCAGGGCTCCGGCGGCCATGAGAGATCGCACGAGCGTGATGCTGCCGGGCACGCTGGGGACCGGGGCGATGCCCAGCCAGGCGGTGCGGCCCAGGAAACGCGGCGGCGTGTCCGGCCACAGCAGGCGGCGGGCGGTGCTGCGGATGCCGTCGGCGGCGATGACCAGGTCGGCAGTCAGTTCGCGTCGCGAATCCGACGCTTACGCTGCCGGCGTTCTGAATGCGTCGATCGGCGTTGTTTCCATCGTCTGCTGGACTCCCCGCCGACAGGAACGTGCTAGCCTATAACCCAATATCCAATCCGGTTATAGCTATTTGATGGATTCGATGCTCGTCGATGGCTTGCGGCCGGCACTTGGAGTCCCAGCCGTCACCGCCCTCTCGGGAGGGCCGAGCGTCTCGAACGGAGTTGACATGGGCGCTGCGTCTAAAATGGCGAGCACCTTGCACATGAGCGACGACAGCTGGAAGCGGCACGCCAACCCCTGGAGCGTATGGACCAGGTTCGCCGCGATACCGCTGATGCTCGCGGCGGTCTGGAGCAGAGTATGGCTGGGCTGGTGGTGCCTGGCCCCGATCGCCGCCGTGATGCTGTGGCTGTGGCTGAACCCGTTCGTCTTCCGCCCGATCCACACGCCGACCACATGGTCGGCCAAGGGCATCTATGGCGAGAAGCTGTGGTTTAAGGACAAATGGCCGGTCACGGCCGATCATCGCCGAATTCAGCGCTTGTTGATCGTGGTGGGCGGCCCGGCCGCGATCTCGCTGATCGCCTACGGGCTCGTCTCACTCGAGATCTGGCCGACCGCTTTCGGCGCCACGCTGATGATCATGGGTCAGCTCTGGCGCATCGACCGGTTCGGCGTGCTCTATGAGGAGCAGAAGCGGGCTGGCACCGTGCAGTAGGCGTCGGTGCCGGCCTGATCGATCCCCGTGGCCCGGTGACGCCTTCGGCGCTCATCGGCCACTCATTTCGCCGTTTCCCTTGTTTGCTGTCGGCGTCGGGTTCGCGTGTCATGAGGCGGCAAGAGCCCCGTTAAGCTGGAGCCCAATATCCCGGTTGGACATAGGGAAATATCGTGGCTGTTGCTTTCACCGACGAGGAGCGGGCGCGGATCACCGCCGACCTGCTGGACGCCGCCGAACGGCTGTATGCATCCCAAGGGCTAAAGAAGACCTCGCTGGAGGAATTGGTCGCGCCAGCCGGGATCTCCAAGGCCAGCTTCTACGCCTTCTTCGACTCCAAAGAGACCCTTTACAAGGAGGTCATGCTCCGCCGCGCGCCGCTCATCGCCGAACGGCACAGTGCTGTGTTCCGCCGCCCTGCGAGCGTGGAGTCCCTGGCAGAGGTGATGCGAGCGATGACGACCGTGCTGACCACGGACCCGTTCTACCGGCGGTTGTTCACCCATCCTGACGAGCTCCAGGCAGTGTCCAGACGGATCGGCGCACAAGAGATCGCTCGCGTCACGCCGTACATCATGACCCCGCTGCTGGAGTACATCGCCAAAGGGCAGGCCCAGGGGGTGATCACCAGGGATGTCGAGCCCGAGATCGTGATGGGCGTGATGCGCACCATCGGGCTGATCGTCATGAACCGGCACATGTACGGCGACATCTACGACGCCGTACTCAACGCCACAATCAACGCCATAGCTCGCGGTATGGTCACCTCGAACGGAGACTAGCCGTGCCAGGAAACACCAGGTCAGCGTCAGCATAGGAGCGCCCGCAGTCCATTTCAGGCATGTGCCACGCCCGGAGGGTCGGGATGCACCCCCGTGCACTGTTCGGGCCCTTGTTCGTGCCCAGTTGCCCTCTCCAATCGGCGCCTCGACGATCAGGAGTCAGTCGCGACAAGGCCGCGAGCACGACCCGATCCACCGGCTGGAGATCGGGCCGGTTCACCTGACGGCGCAGCACGGCGACCTGATGGCGAAGCACCACGATCTCGGCCGTCTTGGCCCGATCGCCGCGACCCCAGCAGGACCAGGAAGTCAGCTTCTCGGCCCTGAAGGGACCGAGCTTGCAGCTCCTCGCCGTCGATGGCTTCGACGGCTCAGGCCGCGTCAGGCAGCGTGACTCACTGCCCAGCCCGCCACACCGCGTGAGGCGATGTTGCGGGCCGCGTTGACGTCGGCGTGCTCAG
>NZ_SMLD01000301.1:0-5198 GCF_004352805.1 Nonomuraea mesophila | reverse complement strand
GGCGGGGGGCGTACGCGGCCATGATCTCCGCGCCCTGCTCCTCGGGGATCGGCGCGGCGGTGGCCTGCACGGCACGCCCGCCCACGTGCAGGGTCACCTCGGGGGTGGCCATGACGTTGCGGTACCAGTCGGCCCGCCGCCCGAACCCGGACGCCGCCACATAACCCTGCTCGTCGTGCTGGACGACCTCGATGACGGCCTGGCGGGGCCGGCCGGAGACGCGGCCGGTGTGGGTGAGCAGCATGATCCGCTGTCCCAGCAGCCGGCCCAGGCCGACCCGGTACAACACGATGGGAAGGCGCCACAACCTGCGGCGCAGCCCGGCCGGTGGTGCGGGCCTCTTGACGATCTCCATACCGGTTCCTCTCTTCACGAAGGGGTGTCGGCCAGCAGGTCCTCGACCGCGGACAGCGCCGCGCCGACGGGGAGGTCGCTGTCGATCATGTAGTGCAACATCAGCCCGTCGATCGCGGCGACGATGAGGGTGGCCACCCCGTCCAGGCGGTCCGGCGGCCAGCCGGCCCGCGCCTCACGCAGACGTCCGGCGATCAGCGCACGGGCCTGGCGCAACTCGTCGCGGAGCACCACGCCCAGCGCGGGATCGCGGGTGGCGCCCGCGATCAGCTCGGCGGCCAGCCGGGTCGTCTGGTCGTCACCGGTCGCCTGGGGCAGCAGGCGGCGTACGGTCGCCAGGGCCGCGCGCTCGTCCGGGGCCTCCATCAGCTCGGTGACCAGCGGGCCGACGATGAGCTGCGTGGCCTGCCGGAAGATCGCCGTGTGGAGCCCGTCCAGCCCGCCGAAGTGATAGTGGATCAGGCCGGGATTGGTGCCGGCCCGCTGGGCCACCGCACGGGTCGTGACGCCCTGCCATCCGTCGTCCCGCAGCAGCGCGATGCCGGCCGCCACGAGTTGCTCGCGGCGGCGATCCCCTCGCGGCGAGTTTGGTCGGTCGGCCAAGTTGGTCATACGGCCAAACTACCAGAGGGGCGCCGGGCACGGAACTCTCCAGAGGCCACGATCGGCACCGACCTGCTGCGCGCGGTCACGGAGGAGGCCGGGCGGCGCGGCGCCGTGCAGGTCGTGGTGGTGTACGGCCACGCGGACGAGGCGAGACCGGAGGCGCTGCGCCCGGCCGGGTCGCCCATCGCGGCCGAATGGTGAACCGCCCCGCTGTGACCGCGACCCCGTGGATCGCCGGTCCTGCTGGTGGTGTCAGCCGGGGCTTGCTCCGCCGAGAGGTCGGCGGGGTCGGCTGGTGGCGTAGGCCGGGGCTTGCTCTGCCGAAGGGCTGCGCCGGGTCCGGGCCCGAGACCGCCGCACGGCGAGGGGCCGTGGCGCGGCGAGCGCGCCGCGCCACGGCTCACGGTGGGTCAGCCCGCGCTGCAGGAGACCGACGGCCAGGTGTAGTTGCCGTTGTGCTGAATCGTCACACCCCAGTTGTTGCCGTTGCCGTTGGACCTGGCGCTCAGGACCTGGGAACTGGGATAGGAGGCGCTGATGTTCCACGTGGCGATGATCCGCGCCGGGGACGGAACGTTCATCGTCACCGTCCAGTTGCTGGAACCGCTGACGTTGACGGACAGGTTGTACCGGTCGTTCCACTGCTGGCCCGCCGACAGCGTCGCGGTGCAGCCGCCCGGATTGCCAGGGTTACCCGGGTTGCCGGGGTTGCCGGGGTCGGGGTTGCCGCCGCCCGAGCCGATCGTGATGTTGGAGTTGCCGCTGCTCTGGTAGCCCTCGGTCGCCAGGATCATGTAGTCGTGGCTGCCGAGGTTCATGCCTTGGCGGGCCCACGCGTCGAAGTGGTTGCCCGAGGTGATGCTTCCGCCGGTCCGCTTCTGCTGCCGGACGCTCCAGTACTGGTCGAACGTCCTGGTGCCCTCGATGGACGGGGCGTTGTAGCGCGTCGTCTTGTAGATGTCGTACGTGCCGCCGTCGCTGGTGACCGTGCCTTTGTACTCGCCCGTCGGCCGGTAGGTGCCCCAGTTGTCGACGATGTAGTACTCGATGAGCGGGTTCCTGGTCCACCCGTAGAGCGTCAGGTAGGCGTTGCCGGACGGGTTGAAGCTGCCCGAGTAGCTCACGGTCCTGCGTCCGCCGGTGCTCCAGCCCTTGCCGGCGACGAAGTTCCCGGTGTTCCTCCATGAGGTGCTGTAGTTGCCGCCGGAGCCCAGCTCCATGGAGACCGTTCCGTTGCTGTCGGTCCAGAACGAGTAGAAGTAGCCGTTGTTGTTGCCGGTCTGGTTCGACGTGATGGCCGCGTTCGCGGCCGATGGCAACATCGCGGTGGCCAGGGCCAGCACCACGGCTCCGGCACGGGCGGCGAACAACCGGACGCGGCCGCGTCGGCGGCGGTGGGGGGCGTCGTTCATGTGCGTGCTTCCTCCTCGTGAGGGCTCGCTGGGGGTCAGGCAGCGACAGTGTTCGTCCGCGCCCGGCGGGCTGTCAACGACGCCCGGCTCAACCCGCGCCGCCGCCCGGTCCGCGGACTTCCTTTCGGGTATCACGCCTGGTCAATGGGCACGCCTTGCCGATCTTCCCGAACCCGTTGGATGAAACTTTCACTGTTTCTCCGAAACATTCGGGCCGATTTCAGGGGCGCCCCTGGCGCCACGGCCGTGTGGTGCCAGGGGGCGGTTCCGTGCACGCCCGGCGGTCACCCGGTTCCGTCGCCGGCGACGTCCATGACCCAGGTGACGCCGAAACGGTCTTTGAGCATCCCGTAGAGCGCGGACCACTGCGCGGGCTCCAGTGGCCGCACGACGTCGGCTCCCTCCGAGAGCCGCTCCCAGTACGCGGTGATCTCCTGCGCGGTCTTGCCGCGGAGGGAGAGGAAGAAGGGGTTCTCGCCCTGGTCGTACGGCAGGTGCGAGGGCACGTCGTACGCCATCACGTGGAAGCCGTCACCAGAGAGCACCTGGCCCCACATCACCCGGTCCGCGTCGGCGGCGTCCTGCACGTTCCCTGCGTCCTTGTACGTGACGACGGCGAGGTCGCCACCGAACACCGACCGGTAGAACTCGAGCGCCGCACGGGCGTCGCCCCGGAAGTTGAGATGGGCCACAGACTTGACGGACATTTCGTAACTCCTGACCTGAGAAGCGTCGTGGTCGAGCGCCGTCGTCCGGCGCGAGCCCCACCGTGGCAGGGGAAGCGGTCAGGGTGTGGCCTCTACTCGCGGCACCATGGGAGCCATGCAGAAGACCTCGGCACGACTGTTGTCGCTGCTCTCGTTGCTCCAGGCCCGCCGGGACTGGCCGGGGGCGTTGCTGGCAGAGCGGCTCGACGTCAGCCCGCGCACCGTGCGCCGGGACGTCGACCGCCTGCGCGAGCTCGGTTACCCCATCGCCGCCTTCAAGGGACCGGACGGCGGTTACCGGCTCGACGCGGGCACGGAGTTGCCTCCGCTGCTGTTCGACGACGAGCAGGCCGTCGCGCTGGCCATAGCGCTGCAGACCGCGGCCGCCACCACCGGCGCGGGCATCGAGGAGGCCGCGGCGCGTGCGCTGAGCACCGTCCGGCAGGTGATGCCCGCACGGCTGCGCCGCCGGATCGACACCTTCCAGGTCACGCCTGTCGAGCGACCGGCGGCCCGGCCGGGCCCGCGGGCCGGCGGTGGCGTGCTCATGGCTCTCGGCGCCGCCGTCCACGGCCGCGAGGTGCTGCGCTTCGCCTACGCTCCCGCCTCGCCGCCGGAGGCGGACGGCGACGCGATGCCGGAGCCGCCGCGCCGGGTGGAGCCCCATCACCTCGTGACCTGGGGCGGACGCTGGTATCTCGTCGCGTGGGACCTCGATCGCGAGGACTGGCGTACGTTCCGCGCCGACCGGATCACCCCGCGCACCCCCACGGGGCCGCGCTTCACCCCGCGCGAACTGCCCGGAGGCGAGGTCGCCGCCTTCGTGGCCGCCAGGTTCCTGGGTTCCGACGGCTCGGGCGGCCGGCCCTGCCGCGGCGAGGTGATCCTCAGGGCGCCCGCCGCCGAGGTGTCCCGCTTCACCCGCGACGGTGTCGTCGAAGAGCTGGGCCCGGACCGCTGCCGGCTCGTCCTGGGCTCTTGGTCGTGGATCGGCTTGGCCGCCGCCATCGGCAGGTTCGACGCCGACATCGAGGCCGTCGGTCCCGGCGAGCTCAAGGACGCCTTCGCGCGCCTGGCCCGGCGCTACGCCGGTGCCGCGGGAGGGTGAGTTGACGAGCCGGACGCGGCTGTGACATCCTGATTGCGGCAGCGAGGTTGACGCCTATATTAGGTGTGGACTTTCGTTTCGTTTTTGCGTTATGCTGCTTCCTCGCGCTGCCTCCTGACGGCCCGGCCCCACGCCGGGCGTTTGGCGTGCGCGCAGTTCGATTCCATCCGTGTCCACCGGAAGGACATCTGTTGGCAGCCTCGCGCAGTGCCTCCGCCATGCCCACTGGTCCCCGTCGCGTGTCTTTTTCGCGCATCCAGGAGCCTCTCGAAGTTCCTGACCTTCTCGCTCCGCAGACCGAGTCGTTCGATTGGCTGCTCGGCAACGAGAAGTGGAAGGCCCGGGTAGAGGCGGCTCGCCAGGCCGGGCGCAGGGACGTCCCGACCCAGTCGGGTCTCGAAGAGATCCTCGAAGAGATCAGTCCGATCGAGGACTTCTCGGGGACCATGTCCTTGTCGTTCCGCGACCACCGGTTCGAGCCGCCGAAGTACTCCGTAGACGAGTGCAAGGACAAGGACATGACCTTCTCCGCCCCGATGTTCGTGACGGCGGAGTTCATCAACAACACCACCGGTGAGATCAAGAGCCAGACGGTGTTCATGGGCGACTTCCCGCTCATGACGCCGAAGGGCACCTTCATCATCAACGGCACCGAGCGTGTCGTCACCTCGCAGTTGACCCGTTCGCCGGGCGTCTACTTCGAACGCAGTGTGGACAAGACGTCCGACAAGGATCTCTACGGCTGCAGGGTCATCCCGTCCCGGGGTGCCTGGCTGGAGTTCGAGATCGACAAGCGCGACAGCGTCGGTGTGCGCATCGACCGCAAGCGCAAGCAGCCGGTCACCGTGCTTCTCAAGGCACTGGGGTGGACCGGCGAGAGGATTCTCGAGCGTTTCGGCCGCTACGAGTCGATGCGGGCCACCCTGGAGAAGGACCACACGGCCGGCCAGGATGACGCCCTGCTCGACATCTACCGCAAGCTGCGGCCGGGTGAGCCGCCGACCAAGGAGT
>NZ_SMLD01000300.1:0-5350 GCF_004352805.1 Nonomuraea mesophila | reverse complement strand
ACATCTGGCACCGCCGCCTCACCCCGCCCGTGACGAGAGGCGGCGGTGCCAGATGTCGATGACCATGACAGGGCGCATGCCCGCCGACTCGTACAGCCCGAGCGCGGGCGTGGTGTTGTTGCTGTCGACGTGCAGGATCGTGCCCTTGCGGCCGCGGGCGGCGTCGGCGGCGAAGGCGTGGCGCAGCAGGAACCGGCCCAGCCCCTGCCCCCGGAACTCCGGCAACACCGCGAGCGTGGCCACGTAGCCGCAGCCCTGGTCGGGCACGAACTGGTTGGTGCCGATCACCACCCCCGCCGCCCGCCCGTCGATCGTGGCGAGCGCGAGCTGACCCCAGTCGTTGGCGGTCTGCGCCTGCCTGCGTTCGTACCACAGGTCGTAGCCGATCTTCACGAACCCGAAGTGCTCGGTGAAGGCCTCCTGGTGCACGCGGTGCGCCTCGCGGCGGACGTCGTCGCGTGTGCCGGAGCCCAGCGTGAGCCGGCCGGCGGGACCGGCGGCTCGACGGGGCCGTCGTGGTCGATGCGCAGGCGGTGGAAGCTCGTGCCGGGCCGGAAGCCCAGTTTCCCGGCCATGGCGCGCTTGACGTGGTCGGCGCGGTGGACCCCGAGGTGGAGCGTCGCGCCGTCGTGGCCGCGCTCGGCGGCCAGCTCGCGGGCCCGGCCGAGGACGGCCTGCCAGAGCTCCTCCGCCAGGACCTCGGCGCCGGGACGGATGATCACGTCGACGTCCACGAGGTCGCTGTCGCCGTTGGCGCACGCCCAGGCGGAGGCGAGCAGCCTGCCGCCGGCGTCCTGCGCCAGCCAGCCGTCCTTGTCGCGGTCGTAGCCGGGCTCGACGAGCTCGTCGGCGACGTCCTCAGGCGTCATGTCCGGCGCCCCGATCACCGCGGTCTCGTAGGCGGAGATGAGTTCGTACATGGCCGCGGCGTCATCCACGCGTGGACGGCGGAGGCTGTGCATGGGGCAATTGTCGGCGAATCACCTCCCCAGCGCCTCTCATTTTCCGGCCGGCCACGCTCGCGGGTCCTGCGGCACCCGCGTTCAGGTCACGTGGCGGCCGGGGCGACGGGCTCCTCGTCGGAGGCGGCGGCCTGCGCGGGTGCGGCCCCGCGCAGCGGGATCTCCTGGATGAACGCCGCCAGCATCGGCACGGCCACGGCGAACGCGATGGCCCACCAGAAGATGCCGGAGATGGAGGCCGCCAGCGACTCCAGCAGCCCGGTGCGGACCTGGGCGGGCATCGCGGCGACCGTGCCGGGGTCCATCCGGGCGCCGGTCCTCGCCATGCGCTCGGCCGCCTGCGGCCCGAACCTGCCGGTCAGCTCGGACAGGAAGGCGCTGTTGAAGATCGCTCCGAACAGCGAGACGCCGAAGGAGCCGCCGATCGACCGGAAGAACGTGGTAGCGCTGCTGGAGACGCCGAGGTCCTTCTGCTCGACGCTGTTCTGGGCGATGAGCATCGTGGTCTGCATGAGGAAGCCCATGCCGAGGCCGAGCACCGCGATGTAGACGCCGGTCAGCCAGGACGGCGTGGTGACGTCCATGGTGGACAGCAGCCACATGCCGACGGCCATGCCGGCGCCGCCGATCACCGGGTAGATCTTGTACTTGCCCGTCGCGGTGATGGCCTTGCCCACGAACAGCGACACCACCATGGAGGCACCCATCATCGGCAGCAGCAGCAGGCCGGAGTTGGTGGCGGTGGCGCCCTGCACCATCTGCTGGAAGAGCGGCAGGAAGTTGATCGCACCGAACATGGCGAAGCCGAGCAGGAAGCCGATGGCCGAGATCAGGGTGAAGTTGCGGATGCGGAAGAGCTGCAGCGGCATGATCGGCTCGACCGCCCGCCGTTCGACCAGGACGAACGCGGCCAGCGTGACCACGGCCAGCGCGGCCAGGGCGAGGATCTGCCAGGAGTCCCACGCGTACTCGTTGCCGCCCCAGGTGGTGATGAGCACCATCGCGGTGATGCTGACCGACAGCAGGATCGCGCCCGCCCAGTCGATGCGCACCTGAGTCTTCTCCACCTTGGGCAGGTGCAGCCTGAGCACCAGCAGGACCAGCGCGACCGCGCCGATCGGCAGGTTCACGTAGAAGGCCCAGCGCCAGTCGAGGTGGTCGGTGATGAAGCCGCCGACCAGCGGGCCCGCGATCATCGCCAGCGACATGACGCCGGCCATGATGCCCTGGTACTGGCCGCGCTCGCGGGGCGGCACGAGGTCACCGATGATCGCCATGACGTTCACGATCAGGCCGCCGGCGCCCAGGCCCTGGATCGCGCGGAACGCGATGAGCTCGGCCATGCCGTCGTCCGGCCCGCCGAGCAGTTCGGACCCGGCCATGCCGCAGAGCACCGAACCGACCATGAAGACGACGATCGAGACGATGAAGATGGTCTTGCGGCCGTACAGGTCGCCGATCTTGCCCCAGATCGGGGTCGACACGGTGGTGCCCAGCACGTACGCCGTGACCACCCAGGACAGGTGGGCCAGCCCGCCCAGCTCTCCCACGATGCGCGGCATGGCCGTGCCCACGATCATGTTGTCGAGCATGGCCAGCATCATCGCCAGCATCAGCCCCGGCAGGACGATCATCACCTCGCGGCGTCGTCCGACTGCCTCCGCCACCTCTTACCCCCTGAGCACCCACTCCTTACTTGCCGACCGGCAAGCGTAGAATAAGCTAGATACTTACTTGTCGGCCGTCAAGTCGAAATAGGTGCGAAGTGCGGGAAGACACGCGAACCCGGATCCAGGAGATCGCGCTCAGGCTCTTCACCGAGCAGGGCTACGAGGCGACCTCCCTGCGGGAGATCGCCGAGGAGCTCGGGGTGACCAAGGCCGCGCTCTACTACCACTTCAAGACCAAGGACGACATCGTGGCGAGCCTGGTCGATCTGCGGCTCGCCGACATCGAGGAGCTGCTGGCGTGGGCGCGCAGCCGGCCCAAGACCCCGCAGATGCGCCGGGAACTGGTCGAGCGCTACGCCGACCACCTGCGGCGCACCCGGCACCTGGGCGTGGCGAGGTTCCTTGAGCGCAACCAGACGGCGCTGCGCGACCACCCGACGCTCATCAAGCTGCGTGAGCGGATGATGGAGCTGACGCACGAGATGAGCGGGCCCGAGGCGACGCCCGTCGAGCGCATCAGCCACTCGCTGGCGCTGTTCGGGCTGCACGCGGGCAAGTGGCTGGCCCTGGAGGGCGAGTTGTCAGAGGAGGAGATTCACAAGGCCACGATCGAGGTGGCCATGCGGCTCATCGAGCCCTGATCACCCCGGCTCATCACGCCTGAAGGGACGATTGGGGCGCGGGATCAGGGGCAGGGGGACGGCACGCATCGACAAGGGAGGAGGCGCGGTGGAGACCACGATAGCGCTTCGGTTGCCCCGCGATGCGGCGAGCGTCCCGCTGATCAGGGAGATGCTGGACGGCACGCTGCGCTCGCTCGGCGTCGATCCGCAGGTCCGCGACGACATCGAGCTCATGCTCACCGAGGCGTGCTCCAACGTGATCAAACACGCGGCGCCCAGCGACGACTACCGTGTCTACGCCATCGTCGACGACGAGCGGTGTGTCATCCAGGTGGTCGACCACGGTGGCGGCTTCGACCCGCACAAGATCGTCGACCACGGCCCCGGCTCCGAGCACGGACGCGGGCTGCAGATCATGCGGGCACTCGCCGACGACATCCGCTTCACCAACAAGGGCCAGGACGGCGCCATGGTGTGCCTGGAGAAGCGCCTGCGCTACGCGCCGGGCGCGGCCGGCTCACACCTCATGACCACCTAGATCTTGCTGTGCCGCTCTGACGGTCTGTGGTCGCGCAGGCGTACGCGGTGCAGATGACCGCGCTCGGCGGGGCGCACGCCGAGGCGGAACCGGCGGCGCACCCGGGGCGTGCCCCCGCGCAGCTCGGCCCGCCGCCGCGCCGGCACGGCGCTGCCGCTCAGCTTCAGCTCCAGCCCTCTGTCCCCGCGGCCCAGCCGTCTCCACACCCCGCGCCAGTTCATCATCACGGCGGCCATCATCACGAACGTGACCATGGCGACCGCCGCGACAAGCAGCACGGCCATGACGATGAGGAGGACGACGACCGTCAGGGAGCCGATCGCGCCGAGCACTTCCACCATTCGGCAGAAGATGCCCGCCTACCAGCGGTTCATGCCAGATCTTCGGGATAGAACGCTCTTACCCGGCCCTCTTCATGCGTCCCTCGCGCCCGGCCTCTTCGCCCGCCAAGGCGTGCGCCTGGTCGAGGCGGCCGGGCAGGAGGTCGAGGCGGCGCAGGATGACGCCCTCGCGCAGCGCCCACGGGCACACCTCGAGCCGCTCCACCTCGAACAGGTCCATGGCCGCGTCGGCGACCAGCGCGCCCGCCGCCAGCTGCGCCGCCCGGCCCTCGGACACGCCGGACAGCCGGGCCCGCTCGGCGGCCTCCATCGTGGTGAGCCTGGCCGCCCAGGCGGCCATGTCCTCGCGTGACAACGAGCGCGCGACGTAGGGGCCCTCGCTGGAGGGCGCCGCGCCGGCGATCCTGGCGAGCTGCTTGAAGGTCTTGGAGGTGGCCACCGCACGGTCGGCCGTGCCGTAACGCACGATGTCGCCGACGGTGCGGGCGATCTCGGCGCGTACGTGCCTGCGCAGCTCGCGCACCTCGCCGGCGGAGGGCGGGTCACCGGTGAACCAGTCGCGCGTCAGCCGCCCCGCGCCCAGCGGCAGCGACACGGCCACGTCGGGCTCCTCGTCGACGCCGGCGGCGATCTCCAGCGAGCCGCCCCCTATGTCGAAGGCCAGCAGCCGCCCCGACGACCACCCGAACCACCGCCGCACGGCGAGGAACGTCAGCCTGGCCTCGTCGCGCCCGGACAGCACGGTGATGTCCACGCCGCAGCGCCGGTCGATCCCGGCGAGCACCTCCTCGCCGTTGGCGGCCTCGCGCACGGCGGAGGTGGCGAAGGCCACGAGATCCTCGACGCCCTTGTCCTCGGCGAGGGCGACGGCCTCCTCGACGAAGGCGCCCAGCCGCTCGATGCCCTGGCCGGCCAGCCGGTTGTCGTCCCCGAGATGCTCGGACAGGCGCAGCTCGGCCTTGTGGGAGTAGGCGGGCATGGGCCGGGCGCCGCGATGGGCGTCGACGACCAGTAAGTGGACCGTGTTCGAGCCGATGTCCAGCACGCCGAGTCGCATGGCGAAAACGCTACCGTCCTGCGGCTTCGGCGACGACACGCAGCCCGGCGCCGACACGCGTGGAAAGGGGCGGGCGGCCGGCGCCGGACGGTCCCTCGGGACGGAGCCGCCCGGTCGCGGACAGGGCGCGGAGGCGACACGGAGGCGGCCGGGCGGCTC